>RGVT01000455.1 GCA_010027105.1 Planctomycetia bacterium | reverse complement strand
AAAAAGGTCCTGTAAATATTTATATATATGTATATATATGTATATGTATATATATATATATATATATATATATGTATATATTTGTATATATTTGTATATATTTGTATATATATATATGTATTATGTATTATATGTCCATAAAAATATAAAAACGTTATTTTTTTTTTTGGAGAAAAAAAAAATCATATCATCATTCTCTTGACAAACAAGAAAAAAATAAATATCAATCTATCAATCTATCAATCAATCAATCAATCAATCAATCAATCAATCAATCAATCAATCAATCATCAATTTGTGCATATATGATGTCACAATATTCTGTAATTCCCTTTTGTAAATAAAAAAAAAACATTTTTATTCTTGATGAAAAATAGTAATAAATGAATAAGAACATATATTCATTCCAATACCATCCGTCTTCACAATTGCGATTGTTTTTCAACATAGTATTTTATAGTATAATATAATCATATAATCATGCATTCCTCTATTATCCGTATTATTTCTTCGAGAATTGACAAGGACCATTATTGTTAGTTCCACTATATGGACATCTTTCGTTCGTGAATAAGGTCGTGCATTGTTCATTTTGACAAGGATTTTTATTTATTTTATTTCCACAGTTTGAAGCATTACTTGATTCACATCCAAAAGAACGTATCCATTTGTACCTAGGCCATTGAATACCCCCAACCAGATCTAAATACGAAAATTTATCATTGCATGTTACTGCAATATTTGGGTTCGAATATGTTTTACCGTTTTGTCTACGACATTGTACATACCATCCACTAGCTCCATCTTTCAACCATAGATTTGCATATATACTGCTGTATTGTTCTTTTCTGTTACATAACGGAACATTGAAATGTAATGTGAGTTCGCATGTGACGTGATTCCACTTGAAATTTATATATTTAGGATTGTCGGAAACCCCATAATTTTTATTATTAATTACAATATATCCTTGGATAGGAGATCTAAAATTAATGACCGTGATAGGAATAGTTGGAGGAGAAGAGCCGTTAGGTAACTGACAATTCGGATCAAAAGTGAAAGTTTGTGTAAACATTCGTTCTTTTATATTTCCCCCAAAGACGAAATTCCATATCCTATTTTTTTGAGCGGAATAATTGACATTGATATTGATGTAATCAATCACTCCAACATTTTTAGGAAGTAAGGATGTTGAATAATTTATCATGGAAAAAACGGTGGAATAACAATTGGATGATATATCTGTGTGTGTGTGGGTCATGCTCGTAAAATGAATGATATGATTAAATCCTCTTTTTATTTCTTTCTATTCTCTATAAAATAGTCAATATATTTTTTTTTTTGAATTTAATTTTAAAATCATATTTTTTATTGCAATAATTGCAATAATTGCTATTTATGATCTTTATCATCTTTATGAATGATCTTTATAATATTTATAATATTTATAATATTTAT
>RGVT01000454.1 GCA_010027105.1 Planctomycetia bacterium | reverse complement strand
CGACGTGCCGAGCCCCTCGTCGAACTTCATCACGACGATGGGCGGCGGGCCGGTGACCGTGTCGGGCACCGTGAACGCGTTTCCGTCCGTGCTCGTCGACCACTCTCCGGCGAACATCGGCTACCTCCTGCCCTCGGCCGACCAGACGCCCGCGTGGCTGACGCGGCAGGTGACGTTTCTCGACCAGGGGTTCGGCGGCAACGTGCAGCTCCCGCCCCCGATCAACCCGAACGAAAACAAATACCTCTTCAATCTTGGTGCGGCCGACCCGCAGGTGCAGGCGGTGAAAAACACGATCCTCACCTCCGGCGCCGTCACCACGTCGATGAAGGCCGACTACGATTACTTTTCCTACACGTCCGGGACGGGCGGTCTCTACACCGTTTTCTACGTCAACCCGGGGCAGGATCCCTACCACACCGACCACGAGGTGACGATCATCGGCTGGAACGACTCGCAGGTGGTGGGCTCGGGCACCGGGGCGTGGCTCGTGCAGAACAGCTGGGGCAAGGATTACTGGACGTCCGTTAGAGATCCCTACCCGAACGACGGCACTCGTACGACGACCCCTCGATCGGCCGCACCGGGGTGGCGTCGTTTTCCATGGCCCCGACCACGGGCTACGCCCCGACCGTGCTCCAGAACGAGCTCGGGCCGATCGGGTATGCCTACGACTTCAACGCCACGAGCAGCGTGCTCGGCCTCGCGGCGGATCAGCACACGGCCTTCTCCTCGGTGCTCACGCCCACGACGTCGGGTGCGCTCGCGGGCCTCGGCGTGATCAACGGGATCGTCGGCACGTCGCTCGAATACTCGATTCTGTCGGGCTGGACCGCCGCGAATCCCTCCGGCGGCACGCTGCTCGCGAGCGGGTCGCTCACGCTCGGCGGCGTGGGCTACCAGCTGATCGACCTCGCGACGCCCGTGGCCCTCACCGCCAACCAGTCGATCGCCGTCCTGCTCACCTACGGCACGGCGGGCGCCGCGGGCGTGGTGGTGGGGGGCGACGGCCTTTACGGCGTCACGCAGGTCTCCGGCTCTTTCTCGTACCCCGTCAATCCCGGCCTCTCGTACTACTACGACACCAACGCAGCCACGTGGACCGACTTCGCCACGAAGACATACACCGTATCGGGATCGACGAGCTCCGCCGACACGACCGGCGGTGTGCTCTTCCTCAAGGGCGTGATGGTGGCCCCGGTGCCGGAGCCCTCGACGCTCGCGCTCGCCGCCGCGGGGCTCGGCGCGGCCCTCTGCACGCTGCGGCGGCGGCGGGGCAGGCTCCTCGGCTGCGCGGGTCTCGTCGTCGCAGTGCTCGCGTTCACTCCGGCGGCCTCGGCCCAGCAGCCGGTGGCGATCCCGCTCGAGCTTCAGGGCAACCGCCTCGTGATCTACGTGGGCGTGGACAATCAACCGCCGTATCCCTACATGTTTGATTCGGGGTCGCAGATCTTCGAGGCGTCGCAGGCC
>RGVT01000453.1 GCA_010027105.1 Planctomycetia bacterium | reverse complement strand
AGAGATTTTTTGTTATTTACTTCTGGAATCCTTCTCATAAGTTTTGCTTCTGTAAATGTTCATATTTCTCCAGCACCTAAAGATATCAGCAATATTCCTCAAAATTATGATCATGTTTATTGTATTCCTGTTACTCCTACAAATGATGATATAAAAAAAGAAGTAAAACAAAACATTATCAATTCATGCAATAATTCATTTATTTTAATGGCATTGGCTTTTGCTGTAGGTATTTTTTTAGTTCTAATAAGTATTCCCGGTTTCATTTTGTCTCTCCAACAAATGAAAAAGTCTGTGGTCACACGATTTGTCGGAAAAAGACCTCAACAGCAACAGGTCTTGTTTGCCCCACAGAGAAAGCAACAACAATCCTTGTTTAATGAGCTACAATAGAAAAATTCCTCTCCAATATGGATGAATGGAATAATATTCTGTTTTTGTAATAGCGCGTTCGCATTGCATCTCTTCATCTGGAGATATCCATACTATTTGTAAATCATCATCATCATCATCATCTCTTGTGATTCCTTCAACCACAATAACCCTTTCTTCTTCAAAACAAAAAAATAAAATTTCTAAAAATTGATAGCAGCACATTTCTGTTTCTTGTTTTTTTTTTTCTATTTTTTCTTCGTATTCTGTCATAATTATCCGTAATTGTAAAAAGATTCGAACGACGGGCTCCCAAAAAATAGAGGACGTATCCAAGTAAGGAATCGTTTGATACCATTGACAACATATTTTCTTCACCACAGCTTTGATTCTATTTTCATACTCCGCTTCCTTATTTTGTAGCAAACATCTCCCAAGTTCTTCTTTTTCTTTTTCCATTTCTTGAAAGAAAATCTCCAATATCCATCCTTTTTTTTCACGGCATTGTTCCCATACTCCCGATAATTTAGTTTCATATTTATCTGATAATATTGACAAGGTCTGTATGGTCTCTATATGTTTTGTTTCCAAAATATTCTTGTTTTCTTTCTTTTGTTTTTTTAAAAATCTGCGGACTACACACGCCAACCTTTTATGACAAGTAGGAGAAGAATGTTGGAGTAAAATATCATAAAAACAATCCCATTTTTTTTGTATCGTCCTACCATTTTCATCCTCCTGCTTTTTTTTTATAGTGCTAAAACTATATTTATCATCTTTTTTTATCCTTAAAAAAGAAGGCGTATAAATTTCCCATCCCTCTGGCATTTCCGCGCATAGATATTTTTGTTTACAATTAAATTTATCTTGTGAGATGTTTTTTTCGTCATTTTCCGGAAATGGATACATCTTAATAGTATGATATCTATTCTTAGCACGTTTTGGAACAAAACATATATCATGATAAAGATCATTTGGAAATTTTTGGAATACTAATGAGTAAATAAGAAAAGACCTCAGGAATAGAATAATTTGGTATTCTGTGAACATGCAATAAAATAGAGAAATTAGCGTTATTCCTCCTCCTTTTTCCATCGTT
>RGVT01000452.1 GCA_010027105.1 Planctomycetia bacterium | reverse complement strand
GACAAAAACAAAGAAAACAAGAACAACAACAAAGCTTACAAACTCAACATGTCTTTGATTATCAACAAGATCAAAAAGTTACAAAGCAGGTTTTTTTAATGAAACCGGATCACATTATCATTGAAAAAAATAATAAATTTTTTGGTTTTTCTTTACATTTTGGGGTCTTGTTTTATCGTTGTGTTCCCGGATTGCGTTGGGAAGATTATTTACTTGTGGAAAACAATCATTTATTATTAATACAATTTAAAACAGAAGAAAGTATTGTCTTGCCTTTGTTGTCATTTGTTTCATCTCTTCAACAAGGACATAATTATTTTGTAGTAGAAAAGGATATGACCGTATTTGTTGTATCCAGGAAAGCTTTACAACAAGATAATTTTGTTTCACAACCCCATTGTCAAAAAGGAGATGATGTCATTGTTTATAAAATAAAAAGTAGTGGTTCATATGGTGGTGCTTCTTCTGGATTTCGTGCAACAGAACAAATACGAAAACAGATTTTGTTAGATATGTTGTAAAGAGTTACTTGGTAGTTCAGCAAAATATATATTTATTATATATTTATTTATTTTTTACACCGTCCGAAATTGAAAATGGGAAAAATCCCATTATCGTATCGTTGGACACAGCTCAATTCCCGTGTAAATCATGGTTCGTCAGGTTATTTATTGTCTACTACAGAAAAAATAATCTGGGTAAGTTAGTCCACCATCGATAAAACGGCACTGACAAGGACACGAGAATACATCCAGCCTCATATTCTATTATCGGTTTTGTTTACATCATTTTCTTCTGAAAAATTTCCCATTTAAAATGTCGGTCGGTTTAATAAAGTGTATCTAGAGATGACTAATTTCAAAAAAATGAAAATCCTGATTTGAAAAAGGTAAGAGAAGTTATTTATCAAATGGGTTTAGAAGATGAAACTATTACTCAAGAAATCAAGAGGTTTAAAATTGAAATTTAAAAAACAGAAACCAAAAAGAAGAGAAAAAGAAGAAAGGGTAATTTATGATAAGTTTGGTGAAAATAATCCTATTATCTTAAAAATCCTATTATGTTTAAAATCCTATGATCCTATAATGCTATATAATCCTATTATCCTAAAAATGCTATGATCCTATAATCCTAAAAATGCTATTATCTTAAAAATACTATTATCCTAAAAATGCTATGATCCTATAATCCTAAAAATGCTATTATTTTACTATCTTTAAAATGCTATGATCCTATAATCCTAAAAATGCTATTATCCTAAAAATACTATTATCCTAAAAATGCTATTATCCTAAAAATGCTATAATCCTAAAGATGCTATGTTCCTATTATCTAAAAAATTATATAGAATCCAAAAAATGCTATTATCCTATTATCCTAAAAATGCTATTATCCTATAATCCTATTATCTTAAAAATGCTTTTATCCTACTATCTTAAAAATACTATCATAATCCTATAATCCTATTATCTTAAAAATGCT
>RGVT01000451.1 GCA_010027105.1 Planctomycetia bacterium | reverse complement strand
TTGTTGTTGTTCTTGTTCTAATTCTTGTTTTTTTTGTTGTGTAGTTGTTGTTTCTTTTTGTGAAAGAGGTTCTTGTGTTTGTAGAAAAGTGGATAATTTTTCCACCATGGCAGTAAAACGGATCGCCCTTGATTCAAAAAAGACCCTTTGCAGATTTCTTATTTCAATATATACCATTTTTTCTGGATTCATATTAGGAAAAATTCTGGTAACCATTCTCATGTCATTTACTTGGCTTTGTATTTGCCTTTGCCTTTGTGAAGACTGATTAATTTTTTCAAATAATTGCCAATGGACACAATCTCGTATTGTTTTCATTTTTATATCGTCTTGTGTTTCATCACTCGATTTCAATTTTTCCTTTACCACATGAAAAAAGGAAATGATGATTTCTTTTTCACGAGGAATCGTAAATAATGATAATATCTGGAAAAAAGAGGCACGCACAACAAATCGATTATCTTTTCGTTTTAGCCTTCCTCGATAGGTATTAAAAATACCATTCATGATGAATAAAAATAAGAATCCTTTGATAGCACTGTCCTTTGTAATTTTATGTTCTGGTTTATCAATCCAATGTTCATCAATATAGTCGATGATTAATAAAGACAAATTGATGTCTGGATCGGTTGGTTGCATGGTAAAAAGAAAATCAATGACACGAGAAAGAGGTAGTCCAACGGTGCATTGACATTGAAATCGCAATTCATCTATTTTTTTTTGTGTGGATAAAAACCCATATTTTTCATTTGGTTTAGAAAGATAAAAAGAATAGGGAAAATCTGCATTCTCTTGAAGAGAATGGATGGAAAAATTGGACGGGTCCAAAAACGGTTGGACATATTCCGTTAATGCTTTGAATAAGTAATGAGCAATAAATAGTTTTTCTTGTCCCTTGTGGATGACTTCTTTAATTTTAAAAAAAGTCATGACGAATTCGGCATCGTTAAATGGAAAATAGATATTATCAATATAAAGAGGAGATATAATCAAGTATTGTTTATCTGGATTTTCCTCATTGATTTTTTCTCGAAAACGATGCATTTTCTCCCATTCTACTAATTGATCATTATAACAATACAATTCATAATCCTGTTGATATCGTGTTCTTGATATGATTCTTTGTTTAAATTGAAATTTCGGTAAATGTAAATGATTTTTAGAATATTCATGAACTAAAGACATATCGTTTGTTTCCATTTCGAATCCAATAGAAATAGGAAAATAAGGGGTGCTATTCATTTTTTTTTTTTTGGTTTAATTATATCATCAATCATTCGAATTTATTAAAAGATATAAAAAATAAAAAAAAATAAATAAGGATTTTTTATTTTTTATCGCATAATAAAACTAATAAAACTAATAAGACTAATAAGACTAATAAAACAACAACTATGCTTTTTCATTTTTTCTTGACGAAGGATCTTTTATATCCTTATTATTTAAAAAAACAGATAAATGACAAACAAAAAAAAAAAAAAAAAAAAAAA
>RGVT01000046.1 GCA_010027105.1 Planctomycetia bacterium | reverse complement strand
CCCGCCTCGATCACCGCGTGCCGCCGCTCGTCGACCGCCCGGGCGACGAGCCGCGCCATCTCCAGCTGCTGCGGCCGCGGCTCCCAGCCCACCACGCGCGCCGCGAGCCTGCCACCGGGCGCGAGAAAATCGTCGGGCGAGGTCATGACGGGGGCAGTCTATCCGGCCGGGATGGATTTTCGGGCGTGCGGCAGTACAAGTAGACGGGTCGCCACACGCAGCTGGGTCGTCCCCCGCGAGCAGGATCGCACCCCGTGCCCCCCACGCCCGACGGTCAGAAGAGCACGAAGGCCTGGGGCGGGGTGTTCCGCGCGGCGACCGATGCCCGCGTCGAGGCCTTCTCCGAGAGCGTGTCGTTCGACCGGCGGCTGGCCGACGACGACATCGACGCCTCGATCGCCCACGCCCGGATGCTCGCCGCCTGCGGGCTGCTCACGATCCAGGAGGCCGACGCGATCGCACAGGGCCTCGAGGAGATCCGGGGAGAGATCCGCACCGGGCGGTTCGAGTTTTCCGCCGCCCGCGAGGACATCCATCTGCACGTCGAGGCGGCCCTCACGGCACGGCTCGGCGACGTCGGCCGCAAGCTGCACACGGCCCGCAGCCGCAACGACCAGGTGGCGACCGACCTCCGGCTCCACTGCCGGCGGGCGATCGACCGGCTCGACGCCGGGCTGCTCGGGCTGCAGCGGGCGTTCCTCGGCCTCGCCGTCGAGGAGCAGGGGCTCGTGATCCCGGGCTACACGCACCTCCGCCGGGCCCAGCCGCTGCTCGCCGCGCACCAGCTCCTCACGTGGTGCGAGAAGTTCCAGCGCGACCGCGACCGGCTGGCCGACTGCCGACGGCGGACGAACGTGCTGCCCCTCGGCTCGGGGGCGCTCGCGGGCACGAGCCTGCCCATCGACCGCGACCACGTGGCGGCCGCCCTCGGCTTCGAGGGCGTGGCGGCCAACAGCCTCGACGGCGCGAGCGACCGCGACTTCGTCTGCGAGCTGGCCTTCGTGATCGCGCTGGCGATGACGCACCTCTCGCAGTGGGCCGAGGAGTGGATCCTCTACAGCACGCAGGAGTTCGGCTTCCTCCGGCTGCCCGAGGGGTTCTGCACCGGCAGCTCGATCATGCCGCAGAAGATCAATCCCGACGTGCTGGAACTCGTGCGCGGCAAGAGCGCCCGGGTGATCGGCAACGTGCAGGCCCTGCTCGTGCTCGTGAAGGGCCTCCCCACCGCCTACAACCGCGACCTCCAGGAGGACAAGGAGGCGATCTTCGACTCGATCGACACGCTCGAGGCCGTGCTCGGGGTGGCCGCGCCGCTGGTGGCGGAAACCTCGTTCGATCACGCGCGGATCGCGGCCACGCTCGAACGCGGGCACCTCGACGCCACGAGCCTGATGGAGGCCATCATCGCCTCCGGCGTACCCCAACGGACGGCCCACGAGACGGTCGGCCACCTCGTGCGCCGGGCGATGACCAAGGGAGTGTCGCTGGCGGAGCTTTCCGACGAGGAGTTCTCGCGGGAATGGGCGGGCTGGACGGCCTCGCTCCGCGGGGCGCTGGGTGCCTCGAGGGCAGTTGAGCGGATGACGAGCTTCGGCTCGACCGGGCCCGCCCGCGTGGCCGACCAGATTGCGGTATGGCAGCGCCGCCTGGTCTGACGATGCGCCGATTCCTGCCGGCCCTGCTCGCGGCGGCCGCGATCACCCCCGGTCTGCCCGCCGGGGAACCGCGGCTCGACCCCTACGCCCAGGCCGTCGTCGACTCCGTCGCCCATCCACCCCCCGCGACGCCGCGGCAGCTCCTCGACGCCGCGGCGCGAACCGCCGCCGTCGAGGCCGGCGTTGCATGTGCCGCGTACGCGCGGCAGCTGGCCGAGGCGCTCGACCAGGCGGGGGACGGCCGGCCCCGCGCCCTCGCCGAACTCGGGGCGGCCGCCGATCCTGCGGACTTGACGACCATCGAGACACTCCTGGCAGGACGGGCGCCCGAACTCGTTCCCGTCGTCGCCGCGATCCGCGCGGCGGCGCGGGCGGCCGATCGCGACCCCGAGCGTCTTGCCCGGGCCGCGGCAGACCTCTCGAGCGCCTCTTCCGCGACGCGGGCCGCGGCCGCGACGACCCTCGGCCGCGCCGGGCTCGACGGCCTGCCCGCGCTCGTCGGGGTGCTCGGCTCCGACGACGCGAACGGCCCGGCCGGCGACGTCGCCCGCGCGCTCGTTCGCGGCCTCGGTGCCGACGCCAGGCGGGAGCTGCTCGGGCAGCTCGCCTCCGCGGACGTGCGGACATGGCCCGGCGTGATCGCCGCGCTCTCCGCGCTGCCTGACGACGACCTCGGCGAATTCCTGCTCGCGCCGGCCCTGGTATCCGACACGCCCCCCGAGATCCGCGACCGCGCCCTGGCCGCCCTGCGGACGCTCGCCGGCCGCTGCCCCGGCGGGGCGGGGGACCGGCGGCCGCCGACCCGCGCCGAGGCGGTGGCCCGGATCGTGGCCCGGCTCGACCGCACGCTCGCGTCGCCGCAGCCGGACGTCGCGACGGCGCTCCATCTCGCCCGCGATCTCATGGCCCTCGGCGCCACCGGGCCCGACGCGGTGCGGCTCGTGCTGCTCACGAGACTGGTCGCGCTCGCCGGCAGCGGGCCGGCCGACGTGCCCCCCGAGCGGCTCGCGGGGGCCCTCGCGGGCCCCGACGGCGTCGACCTCGGGACGGCCGCCGCCGTCCTCGATCTCGCCGCCTCGCGCGGCCTGTTCGCCGCCGCGGCCCTGGCCGCCCGCGGCCTCGAGGAGGCCGTCCTTCCGCCGGGCCGTCCGCTCGACGAGGCGCCCGAGCCACCGCTGCCGCCGGCGGCACGCGAGGCCCTCGTGCGGGCCCTCGCCGTGCCCGACGCCGCCGTGCAGTTCGCGGCCGCGCACGCGCTTGCGCTGGCCGGCGGGCGGCCGCCCTTCCCGGGCTCGAGCCGCGTCGTCGAAACGCTCGCCCACGCGGCCACCGCTACCGGCGGCGACCGCGCCGTCGTCGCCCACCACGACGACGCCGTCGCCCACGAGATCGCGACGGGGCTCTCCCGGTTCGGTTACCGGCCGACCGTCGTATCGACGGGCCGGGCCGCGGTGCGCGTCGCGCGGGAGCACGCCGACACGGTGCTCGTGGTCCTCGGGGCCAGGATCGTGCTGCCCCCGGCCGCCGAGACGGTGCAGTTCATCCACGAGCAGCCGCACGGCGACATCCCCCCGGTGCTCGTCGTGGTCGATCCGCTCGACGACGAGGCCCGGGGCCGCTTCCTCACGAAGTCGATCCTGACGTTCACCGGGCTGCCGTGCGTCGCGCTGGTCGACCGGATGGAGAGTTTTTTTCGTCCCGTCGTCGATCCGGAAACGGGCCGCGAGCTCGCACCGGCCCGGTTTCCCGAGGCGCTCGAGCGGCTCGCCGGGCCGCAGGCCGGCGCCGCCGAGCTCCGCGCGGCCCGGGCGGCCGTGCGGCTGGAGCGGGCCCGGCAGGCCGGCGCGATCGTCGCGCTGCTCCCGCGCCCGCCTCGGGCTCGCCGCGGCACGAGCGGTGTCGACGGGGTACAATCGACCCGCGTTCACGCCCCCGCCCCCTCCCGCCGCCGATGCTGCGCTCCCCGAGTCAACCCGGTGACGACGCCTCTTCACCGATCGCGGGGCTGATCGGCTCGGGCCCAGCGATGGCGGAGGTCTACGCGATGACCCGCCGTGTGGCGGCGTCGAACGCCTCGGTGCTGCTCGTGGGGGAGACGGGCACCGGCAAGGAACTCGTCGCCAAGGCGATCCACCAGCTCTCGCCGCGGGGCAGCGGGCCATTCGTGCGGGTCAACTGCGGGGCCCTCTCGGAAAGCCTGCTCGAAAGCGAGCTCTTCGGCCATGTCCGCGGCTCGTTCACCGGCGCCGTCGCCAACCGCACCGGCCGGTTCGAGGCCGCCCACACCGGTACGATCTTCCTCGACGAGATCAATTCCACGACGCCCAAGCTCCAGGTGAAGCTCCTCCGGGTGCTCCAGGAGCGCGAGTTCGAGCGCGTGGGCGACACCGAGACGATCCGCGTCGACACCCGGGTGATCGCCGCCAGCAACCGTGAGCTGCTCGACGAGGTGGCGAAGGAAAACTTTCGCGAGGACCTTTACTACCGCCTCAACGTGGTGCCGATCTACCTCCCGCCGCTGCGAGCCCGCCGGGAGGACATCCCGCAACTCGTGAGTCACTTCCTCGAACTCTACAACGAGGCCAACGACCGCTACGTGCTCCACATCCACAAGGAGGCGCTGGAGGCGTTCGCCCGCTACCACTGGCCGGGCAACGTGCGCGAACTGCAGAACGTGGTCGAGCGCTGCGTCGTGATGGCCACGGGCGACGAGCTCACTCTCGACCTCCTCCCGCCGGCGATGCGGGGCGACAAGCCGGCCGTCACGCTGCCGGGCCGCGGTGGCGACCTCGACAGCCTGGCCCGCGACCTCGTGGAGCAGGGCATGACCACCGCCGCGCCCGACGAGGAGAACCTCTTCGACCGGATCGTGAGCCGCGTGGAGCGCGAGCTGATCTCGCAGATGCTCGCCGCCTGCGACGGCGTGCAGCTCAAGGCAGCCGCCCGCCTGGGCATCAACCGCAACACGCTCCGCAAGAAGCTCCTCGAGCACGGCCTCGAGGAGGCGTGATTGACTTTCGCCAGGCTGACGCCGGCAGAACGACAGGCTGAAGCTGGTGGAACGACAGGCTGAAGCCTGTCCTACGTGGGGCATGACAGGCTGAAGCCTGTCCTACGTGGTCATTTCGCGGGCGTGGTAGCTCGAGCGGACGAGCGGGCCCGAGGCGACGCGGGCAAAACCGATGCGCCGGGCAAGCCCGCCCAGTTCGTCGAATTCCTCCGGCGGCACGTAGCGCTCGACGGGGAGCGAGTCGAGCGTGGGCTGCAGATACTGGCCGAGCGTGAGAAAATCGACGCCATGGTCGAGGAGGTCGGCGAAGACGTCGAGGAGTTCGTCTCGCGTCTCGCCGAGGCCGAGCATCAGGCCGCTCTTCGTCTTCACCTCGGGCACGAGCCGCTTGGCGGACGCGAGGAGCTCGAGCGTCCAGGAATAGACGCTCTTGCGGCCGCGGACGGTGCGGTAAAGCCGCGGCACGGTTTCCGTGTTGTGGTTGAACACGTCGGGCTTCGCCTCCATGAGCCGCTCGAGGGCGCCCGGCTTGCCGAGAAAGTCGGGCACGAGCACCTCGACGGCCGCGCCCGTCGCCGCCCGGACGGCCTCGACCGTACGCCTGAAATGCTCCGCCCCGCCGTCGGTCAGGTCGTCGCGGGTCACGCTCGTGATCACGACGTGCGCGAGGCCCAGCCGCTTCGCCGCCTCGGCCACCCGCTCCGGCTCGTCATGCTCGAGCTCCTCCGTCTTCCCCTTGGGCACCGAGCAGAAGCCGCAGGGCCGCGTGCACACGTTGCCCAGGATCATGAACGTGGCGGTCCGCGCCGACCAGCATTCCAGGCGATTGGGGCACTTGGCCGAGGAGCAGACCGTCTCCAGGCCGAGCTCGGCGACGAGGTGCGCGGTCTCCGCATGGCCGCCGCCGGCACCGAGGTTCTGCCGCAGCCAGGGCGGCAGGCGGCGGACGGGGGGCGGGGGATCGACGCCGACGACCGGGAGGGGCACGAACGTGGCGGGGGAGGCGCTATCCGACACGGCTCACGATCTCCGGTCGTCGCTGCGGGGCGGCGAGGTCTGGAAACGGGAGACCCGAGTGGACGTGGGCCCGGGGGAAGCCGAACGCGTCGACGACCTGCTGCACGACCGCGGCCCGCACGTCCTGGAGCCTGACCGGCCGCTGCACGTCGGCCTCGATCGACCCCATCGTACGCTGGTTCGACGCGCCGGCGAGCGGCAGCGTGCGCACGCGCTCGAAGGGCCGAACGTCCGGAGACACGTTCAAGAAACCGCCGTGCCACACGACGCCGCGCCGCACGGCGATGCCGACGGCCGCCAGCAGGCCCGTGCGGCCGAACACGCCCGGCAGGCCCGAGTCGCGGGCCGCGCCGCAGCGCACCGCCCGCACCGCGGCCTCGACCGCGTGCTCGAACCGCTCGAGGTACGCCCCGACGTCGTGCTCCCCGAGGCCGAGATCCGCGAGCCTCGCGAACAGCCAGATGGCGACCTGGCCCGGGCCGTGCAGCACCGCGCCGCCGCCGCGGCCGACGAACCTGACCGGCAGGCCCTGCCGCCGCACCTGCTCGTCGGTGAGGTCGACGTCGGTCCGCGAGCCGCTGCGGCCGATCGTGACCGACCGCTCCAACTCCGCGAGCACGAGCGTGGGGGGGCGGCCGTCCGGTTCCGACACCTCCCAGGCCAGCCGCTCGGCCAGCGCGAGCGACGCGTCGAGGCCGATCGGACCAGCCAGCCAGACCGCGACCGGACGCGTGGCGCCGGTCCGGCCACACCGCGATCGCGCCTCGATTTCGGGCCTGTTCATCAGGGCTGTTGTACCGCGCGGGGCGGCTCTTTTTTCGCGAGCAGCGCCGCGAGGGCGTCCCACGCGAGCGGTAGCCACGGCACCGCGGCGGGGAGCGAACCGGACCGCGGCGACTCCACGGCGCCCGCCTCCGTCCGCTCGGCGGCGCGTTCCACGGCGGCACCGAGCCGCTCCAGCCATTCCGGCACCTCGACCCCCGAGCCGCCAGCCAGCCCGAGCATCCGCTCGGCCCGCGCCTCGAGCGCCGCCCCGGCACCATCCGCCCCCCGGCCGGCCGCCTCGAAGACGGCGGGCTCGACGAGCGCCTCCAGTTCGTCCTGCTCGAGCACCGTCGTGAACGGCCGGCCCACTCGGTCGGCGACGCTCGCCAGTCGCACGCCCCAGAACGCCTCGAGCTTCGCCAGGCGGTCGGCGAGATCGGCCGCCGTGTCGCGGGTTTCGTCCCGCATCCTTCCGCGCCAGGCGGCCGCGGCGTCGTGCAGCCCCCGCCGCGTGAGGACGCGGTGCACGACGTTCACGGGCCGCAGCGTCCAGGCGATGCGGTCGTACTCCGCCTTGATCCTGAGGAAGTCGAGCAGGATGTGCAGGTGCTCGCCGCGGTCCGACTGCGTCGTGGTGGAGTTCCAGTCACGGTACTCGGCGTGGTTCTCGGCGATGCATTCGAGGACCAGGCGCAGGCGGCCGGCCGCCTGCCGGATCGGCACCGCATCGTGCTCGAGATCCGCCACGAGCCGGTGGGGAAACCGCGGCCGGCCGTCGGCCGCCTCCTCGGCGGACTCGCCCGCGTGACGCTCGACGAGCTGCTCGAGGAACCGACGCGCGCCGCCGCGCAGCACGCCGCGCAGCGAAGGCGGCGCGAGCAGGTGCTGCGTGAACAGCCCCGCCCCGTACTGCTCGACGAACTCCCGGACCGCGGCGAACGCCTTCGGATCGCGCACCCGCTCGAGCACCGACAGCCGCAGCTGCCGCGCGTGCGTCATCCACGTGTCGAGGAGCCGCGGCACGAGGAGCGCGAGCCCGGCGAGGATCCGCTCGGCGACGGCGTCGGAGTCGGCCGGCTCGCCGGCCGCGGCGCTCTCCACGATCCGCTCCACGAGCGCGGCAGTCGCGGCCTCGAACACCCGGTCGAACTCGCTGACGCTCGCCGCGCCCGGCGGCCGGCGGCTCTCCAGGGCCTTGGCCAGATGAACGAGTGCCGACGTCTCCGCCACCAGCCCGAGCCGCGGCAGGCAGGCGACGAGTCGCTCGAGCAGCCGCTCGCGGCTGCGCGCCCGCGCGATGCGGTGCGGCCGCCCCCCGCGCGAGAGCGGAACGTAGAGCACGGGCCTGCCACCGAGGCGGTCCACCACGGCGGCCAGGGCGGTGCCGGCGGCGGCCGCATCCCCCGCGAGGATCGCGGCGAACAGGCCGCCGACCGTCTCGCCGCCCCGCGCGGCGGCCGGCCCCACGCCCAGCCGCACCCGCGCGGAGAGAATCCACGAGGCTTCGGTGGCCTGTACGGCCGCGTCGACCAGCCGTTCGACGGCGGCGTCCCGTTGCCAGCGTTCGCGGTCGTACTCGGCGGGAGGCATGCCGGGAGGGGGCGGAGCGGCGGTCGCGGCGAGGCGGTCGGCCGCCTCGAGGAACGTGCGGCGCAGCCGCTTGAGCGTGTGCCGCCAGCCGAGCGCCGCGTCGACATCGGCCCGCGTCGGCGCCGTCCCCTCGGCCGCTTCCGCGGCGCAGGTCGCCGTGACGGCGTGCCGCAGCAGCCGGCAGACGCCGGCGAGGAATTCGGCGGCCCGCTCCAGCTCGGCCGCACCCCCCCCGCGCGCCGCGGCCGGCACGGCGGCGTCGAGCATGCCACCGTCGACGCCGTCGTCGGCGGAGTCGCGCCACACCATCGACTCGTAGGCCGACGCCACCCGCTCCTCCTCGTCGTCCGGCTGATCCTCCGCCTCGTGACCGTCGCCGCCGCGCTCCCCCTCCTGCGACGCTCTGGGCGGCGTGGACGGGTCTCCCTGGCCGACGAACCGCTCGAGGCAGTCGGCCGCGCCGCTGGTGTTGGCCTCGACGAGTTCGAGGAATCGGCGCAGCCGCGCCCGCCCCTGCGGCGACGCGTCGGCGACCGCCTTGGTCGTCCAGCGTGCGGCCGCTGCGAGCCAGTCCGCCCCCGACCGCTCCACCGCCTCCCCTTCGAGGAGCGACGCCCAATGCACGAGCAGCCCCGACGCGCCGTCGAGATCGTCCTCGTCGAGGAGCGCCGCGGCCGCCTGGGCGTGGCTCTCGGGGGACGAGAATCCCCCCACCTCCCTCCGCCAGAACGACGGCGGCGGCGCGGCGGCGAACGCCCGGCGGCGCTCGAGTGCCGCGATCACCTCGCGGGTCGAGTCGAGAAGCTCGCGGCCGGAGAGATGCGGCACGCCCGACACCGTCGTCGTCGCGTGGCGGTCCCACCACGACGCCAGCCGCTCGAGCGCGGCGGACGCGCGGGCGGCGACGGTGCCCGGGCCGTCGAGGCTGCTCGTCCGCCACACCGCGGCGTAGCCTTCGAGGATCGATTCGGTCATCGCCACGAGGTCGTCGACCCGCGGATCGGCGAGGCTCTCGCCGCCCGGCTCGTGGAGCGGAAACTGGCCGCCGAGGCCGAGGATGTTCCACGGGTCGACCGCGGCACCGCACGCGACCGCGCGGAACACCAGCTCGGTCGCCGCGTCGAGGCGGCCGAGCGCGTCGTCGGCGCCGCTGCCGTCGGCGGACCCAGCGAGCGCCCGCCGCGCGCCCACCACGTGGCTCGTGATCCGCGCGAACATGCGGGCCGACGCGGCGGGCACCATGCCGGCGAAGCGTTCGGCCCCCGCCGCGCGGCCGAGGCGGGCGAGCACCGCCGCCAGCGCCACGTTCTCCACCTGCCGCGCGCGGCGGCCGGCCAGGAGCGCGTTGATGTGCCGCCGCACGCCGCCGAACGGCTGGCGCAGCCGCTGCATCTCCTCCTCGAGCCGCCGGCGATGGTCCGCCGGTAGCGTGCCCAGCAGCCAGCGGTAGAACTCGTCGCGGTAGCCCGCGATCCGCGGCAAGAGCTCGGCGAGCGGCAGCCCGGCGTGATGGCCGCCGGGCCCGCGGCCCGAGAGGCCCGAGGCCATGAGCATCACGCCGGCCAGCACCGCCGCGGACTCGCGCGCGAGTTCCACCGGCTCGCGGGAAGCGGCCGCCGCCTCCGGCCAGGAGAGGATGCCGTCGAGCGTCGTCTGCTGGACGACCATCCGCCGGTAGAGCCCCCGGGAGTCGATCCGCTCGGGATCCCACAGGCCGAACAGGTAGTTGGGCCTGCTCGCCGCCGGATGGAGGAAGTCGAAGGCCCGCGGGTCGATGGCCAGCTCCTCGAGCAGGGCGAGGTCGAAGTCGGCCTGCTCGAGCAGCCGCGGCGGCGCCGCCGCCAGGATCTCGACCGCGCCGGCGACGAGGTCGCGGTAGCGGCCGTGAGCCGGGCCCGCCCCCGCGACGAACAGCGGAATCGGCCGGACGCGCTCGTGCGGATAGGGGGCGGAGAGTCGGCCGTTCTCGAGCACCGCGACGGGGCGCCAGCCGACGTAATCATTGAGCGACCCGAGCGCGTCGGCCACGGCCGCCCGCAGCGCCCCGTCGGCGACCGCGTCGTCCCACGAGCCGACCGTGGCGAGCAGTGCCTGGGCCGCGGCGGCCACGAAGAACGGCCGTTCGATCGCACCCGGCGGCTGGTGCTCGAGAAGATCGGCGTGGAACGCCCGGTAGCCCGGCAGCAGATGGCCCGCGAGCACGTCGAGCACGCGTCGGGCCTGACGCGAGTCGCGGAAGGCCGGCTCGCGGACCTCGAGGGCCGCGACGCGGTCGCGCAGCAGGCCGAACACGTGCGACGCGGCGTCGGGCCGCTCGGCGACGCGCCCGGCGGAAACGGGCTCCACGGCCGCGAACAGTTCGCTCCATCCGTGCCATACGGCCGGATCGAAGGCCCCGGAGGAGAAGTTGAGGTGCCCGAGCACCACGGCCGCCGGGTCGGGTGCTCGGGCTGGCGGGGAGGGCTGCGACATGGGATGGCCGTGACGGACGCAGGGATCAGGACGGTTGCATGGCCGCCGCATCGGCCACCCGGGAAACCGCCCGGCCGATCCTACCGCGCTCGATTTGCAACCCGCGGTTTCGGAACTAGTTTTGACGCGGAGGACGTTCCCCGGAAGCAGAGCCCGCCGGGAGCCGGTGGAACGGGGCCTGGAACCTCACCTCGCGGGCCGGAGGCGCGCCGTCATGATCCTCGAGTCGCATGCGCCGGCGGGCCGCCGTCCGGCTCGCCTGCTCGCCGGGCTCGCGCTCGTCCTCGGCTGGGCCTGCGGCGTGCCCGCACGGGCCGACTGCCCCTGCGACACCCCCTCCGCCGAGTTCGCCGCCGAACGCGCCGGGCTCGTGCGCGAGTGGCTCGTGCAGGTGCCCTTCGACGCCGCCGCCGCCTCGGTCGAGCACGTCGTCGTCGATCGCGATCTCGTCGTCGTGCAGACCGGCGACGGCAACGTGATCGCCGTGCGGGCCGGTGCGCCACGGGAGGGTGAACCGCTGCCCGGGACGATCCTCTGGAAACATCCCATCGACGGCCGGGCGGGGCCGTTCCAGCCCGCCGCGATCGGCGACTCGCTCGTGGCCGTGGCCCACGGCGACGGCATCCACGCCTTCGACCGCGCCACCGGGGCGGAACTCTGGAGCAGCCGGTTCAGCCGTCTGGCCGACACGGGCCCCGCGGTCTCCGCCGGCTGGGTCTACACGCCGTTCGGCGAGGGAAAACTGATGCGGTTGCCGACGAACCCCTTCCGCAGGCCCACGGTCGAGCCGGCGGCGCCGGCCGTCAAGGGACAGGCCGCGGCGAAGCGGCAGCCGGGGCGGCAGGGCCGTAAGCCGGGCGGCACCGGGCCGCAGAAGGTCGAGAGCCTCGACCCGGTCGTGCTCGAGGCGGCGGGCGCGGTCTCGCTGCAGCCGGAGCGGTTCGGGGCCGGCGTCGTGTGGTGCACCGACGACGGCACGATCGTGGTCCTGGAACCGAGCGGCGACGGCTGGCGGCGGAACGACTTCTTTCTCGACGAGCGTCCGGCGGGCAGGCCGCTCGTCCACGACGGCGCCATCTTCGCCTGCACCGCGGAGGGGGATCTCGTGCGGATCGACTCGCTGGAGGAGGCCGCGGGCAACCTGCGGGCCGCGTGGCGGGTGTTCCTCGACGCCGTGCCGGAGCCGACGCTGTTCGCGTCGGGCGAGCGACTCGTGGTGCCGCTGGGCGACGACGGCCTCGCCGCCTTCTCGACGAAGACGGGCGCGCCCCTCTGGCGAACCTCGTTCCGCGGCCGCGTCGTGGCGCTCGCCGCCGGGCGGATCTGGCTCGTCGACCGCGTGGGCCGGCTCGTGAGCCTCGACCTCGAGACGGCCGAGCCGCGCGGCCGCCACTGCCTCGGCGGCTTCACGTTCCCGCTCGTGAACCAGGCCACCGACCGCCTGATCCTCGCCTCGCCGTCGGGCGCGGTCGTCTCGTTCGCGGCGCCTCGGCCCGCCGACCCGGCGCAGGGCGGCTAGTCACCCACCTCGATCGTGACCGGCACGGCGTTCACGCTGCCGCCCCCGGCGGCGCGGCCCGTGGCGCGGATCGTCACGCTCCCCCGGCCGAGCAGCTCGGCCGGCACCTCGATCGAACTCGTCCCCTCGGTCGTGCGGCCGAGCACGCGGCCCATGGTGAAGATCACCACGCCCTCGAGCCCCGGGCCAGACACGCTCACGCGCACCGTGCCCGATCGCCTCACGCGGCGCGGCTCGACGTCGAGCGCGAGCGACCGGCCCGCGTTGGCGAACGACACCGGCATGATCCAGCGGCCCTGCGACTCCACCGGCGACGATTCGACGGCCACGACCCGCAGCTCGTGGTGGCCGTCGGCGAGCTGTGTGGTGTCGACCGTGAGCCGCTCTCCGATCCCCGCCTGCGCCAGCCGCACGCCGTCCACGAAGAGCTCGAAGCGGTCGGCCACCCCGCCGCCGGGCACGGTGGCCCGCGGCTCGAGCTCGACGGTGCCGGAGAACGGCTGCTGTGGCTCGATCGGCAGGGCGTCGGG
>RGVT01000450.1 GCA_010027105.1 Planctomycetia bacterium | reverse complement strand
CCGGGCGAGGTCGAGCAGCGCTGGTGGCTGGTCGACGCCAGCGACAAGATCGTGGGCCGGCTCGCGAGCGACATCGCGATGGTGCTGATGGGCAAGCATCGGCCCGCCTACACCCCCCACGTCGACACGGGGGATTTCGTGGTGGTGGTCAACGCCGACAAGGTGCGGTTCACCGGCAAGAAGTGGCAGCAGAAGGAATACCGCTGGTACACCGGATACCAGGGGCTGAAGACGGAAACCGCCGAGCACCGCCTGCACCGCCGGCCGGAACTCATCGTCAGCGAGGCCGTGCGGCGCATGCTGCCGAAGTCGCGGCTGGGCCGCGTGATGCTCGACAAACTCAAGGTCTACGCCGGAGCCGAGCACCCCCACCAGGCACAGCAGCCCGAGGCGCTCGAGGCCGGCGTGAAGTAGCCGACGGCTTCCGCACGCCCCGACGATTTTCCCACGATCCAGGAACCACCACCGATGGCCGCCGAACCGTCCGCCACGTCAGTCCGCACCACCGACATCCTGGCCACCGGCCGCCGCAAGACGGCGGTCGCCCGCGTGCGGCTCCGCAGCGGCGCCGGCAAGATCTCGGTCAACGGCCGCGATCTGGAGGCCTACTTTCCCGCCGTGAAGGATCGCGTGCTCGTCTCCGGGGCGCTCGACCAGGTGGGGAGGCGGTCGGCCGTGAACGTCGACATCACGGTCGACGGGGGCGGCCCGACGGGTCAGGCCGGTGCCTGCCGGCTCGGCATCGCCCGGGCCCTCAAGGCGTTCGACGGCGAACTCGCCGAACCGCTCCGCCACGGTGGGCTGCTCACCCGCGACGGCCGCATGAAGGAACGCAAGAAGTACGGCCTCCGCGGCGCCCGCCGCGGCACGCAGTTCAGCAAGCGCTGACTTCACGCGAAACATCGGCATCCTGCCGCCCTGACGGGCGGATGCCCGTCGACAACCTGCCGCTGGGGGCAGGCGGAGGGAAAGCCAAGGTTTCCCTCGCCTGCCAGACTCGCAGCCGCGGGCCCGGAATATCCAGAATATCCGGCCCTGCACGCGGATTTTGCCGGGGCCACGGTCGAAGGGATACTGGAGCGATCGTCTCGCCGTTCGTTCCCCTCAGGGTGCGGTGCCATGCGGATTCCACTTCGGCTCGCCGTCGTCGCCGCCACGATCGTGGCGGGCGTCGCCCGGATCCCCCTGGCGAACGAGGGCGTGACGACCACGTCCACGGCGCTCACCGCCGGCACGCACGACCTGCTCGCGGCCGAGACGGCCGGCCTCGTCGAGGTCCGCTACATCCCCAACGACGCCCGGTCGGCGCAGGTGATCGTCACGAACAAGTCCCGCAAGCCGCTCTCGCTGCGGCTGCCCGCCGCGTTCGCGGGAGTGCCGGTGCTGGCCCAGATGATGGGCATGGGAATGGGCGGCCGCGGCGGCGCGGGATTCGGTGGCGCGGGCATCGGCGGCGGTGGCCAGGCGACCGGTGGCGGATTCGGCCAGCAGGGGATGAA
>RGVT01000449.1 GCA_010027105.1 Planctomycetia bacterium | reverse complement strand
CGCCCTCGACCTGTTCGCCGGCTCGGGCGCGCTCGGCTTCGAGGCCCTCAGCCGCGGGGCGAGCCGGGCGGTGTTCGTGGAGCGACACTTCCCCACCGCCGACGCCCTCCGCCGCTCGGCGCGGGCCCTCGGCGTGGCCGACCGGGCCGACGTGCGCTCGGGCGACGTTTTGCTCTGGGCCAGGAAGCTCCCCACGGCCCCCGCCCCGCTGCCGGCCGACGCCCCCTGGATCGTGTTCGTGTCGCCGCCGTGGGAGTTCTTCCGGTCGCGGCCGGCCGACGTCACGGCCCTCGTGACGGCGCTCGGGCGGGCCGCGCCGCAGGGGAGCACGTTCGTGGTGGAGGCCGACACCTCCTTCGATCCCGGCCTCCTCCCCGACGCGGCCGCCTGGACGATCCACCCGATCCCTCCGGCGGTGTTGTGCGTGAGGTGAGGCGGACCGCCGATCGCGGCTTTTGCTATCCTTGACGCATGGACGTCATCAACCACCGGGAGGCGGTGCCCTTCGTCACGGCCGACGGCTCGACGATCCGCGAGCTGCTCGCCCACCGCAATTCGGCGATCCGCAGCCAGAGCCTCGCCGAGGCCCGCCTGGCCCCCGGCCAGGCCACCACGCCCCACCACCACAAGGTCACCGAGGAGATCTACTACATCCTCTCCGGCACGGCCCGCATGACGCTCGCCGGCGAATCGCGGCCCGTCGGCCCCGGCGACGCGATCGCCATCCCCCCCGGCCTCGTCCACACCATCGAAAACACCGGCGGCGGGGAGCTCGTCTTCCTCTGCACCTGCGCCCCCGGCTACGAACACACCGATACCTACCTGTGATGGCGGACGGGCGGAAGGCGGTTGTGCCAGAGCCGACAGGCTGAAGCCTGTCCTACATTTTTTAACAGGCTGAAGCCTGTCCTACATTTTTTAACAGGCTGAAGCCTGTCCTACATTTTTGACGGGCTGAAGCCTGTCCCACGTTCGTCATGCCAGACGCCTTCTCCACCATCCTCGTCTCCGAAGGGCTCGTGAGCGCCGAGCAGCTCGCCGAGGCGCTGCGGCTGGCGCAGGCGTCGGGGAAGAAGGTCCACGACGAGGTGGTGCGGCTCGGCTACGCCCCGGGCGAGCAGGTGCTCAAGGCGCTCGCCAAGGCCTACCGCCTGAAGGTGGTCGACCTCGCCGGGCTCGAGGTGCCGGCGGAGGTGGTGACGCTCCTGCCGGAGAGCGTGGCCCGCGAAAACACGATCTTCCCCGTGGCCGAGGCGGGTGCGGCCCTGCGCGTGGCCACCGCCGACCCCACCGACCTCGACACGCAGGAGAAGCTCCGCTTCATCCTCAACCGCGACGTCGACCTCGTGCTCGCCACCCGCGAGCAGATCGTGGAGGCGATCAACCGCCACTACGGGCTCAGCGACGGCGAATCGGCCGACTCGATGCTGCAGGAGTTCACCGACACCGCCATCGACTTCACCGAGACGGCCGTCGAGCAGGCGGCCAACGCCAAGGAG
>RGVT01000448.1 GCA_010027105.1 Planctomycetia bacterium | reverse complement strand
GAGATCGTCGCCGCTCCGAGCACCGCCACGCGCATGCCCGTCACGGCGTCGCCGTGCCTCGGACGTTCGTCGCCCAGGACGCGGCCGCCATCGAGGCCGCCTGGGAGGCGCTCGGAGGGATGGCCGTGATCAAGCCGCTGTTCGGCTCGCAGGGCCGGGGCATCGAGCGGGTCGCGACGCGGAGCGGACTCAACCCCTGGCTCGAAGCCGCGCGGCGGGCCGAGCCCCCCGGCGCCGTCTGCTACCTGCAGGAATTCATCGCTCACCCCGGCTGGGACGCCAGGATCCTCACCGTGGGGCGGCGGACGTTCGCGATGCGTCGAATCTCCACCGGGGACTGGCGGATCAACATCTCGAGCGGGGCCCGGGGCGAGGCCTGGACCGCTCCGGGGGAATGGGCCGACCTGGCGATCCGGGCGGCACGGGCGGTGGGGGCCGAAATCTCCGGCGTCGACCTGCTGCCGACCGCCGACGGGCCCGTCGTGGTGGAGGTCAACGCCGTCCCCGGCTGGCGCGGCCTGGAAGCCGCCGTGGGGATCGACATCGCCGCCGCCGTCGTCGACCACCTCGAAACGACCCGGTGACGCACGCGCCGACCGCCACTGGCGCGGGATTTTTTGGCGCGGACAGTTGGTCCCCTGAGAATTCTCGGGCGTGCCTCTTTTTCAGGCAGGCACCCCCGTGCCTCCGGACGCGGCACGCCTGCCCGAAAAAAAGCCTGGGCTGTTCGATCGAACGCAAGTCCCTGCCACGCAAGCACTTCGTGATGTCGCTTGACTCCCCCGCGATGAATGGAGCGACCGAACGCGAGAGCGGCTCCGTTCGGCTCGATATCGCTCGGGCCCAGGGAGGCTAGTCAGGGATGGCGACGAAGACGCAGGAGGACGGGGTGCAGGCCGCCCACGGGGCGACCGCGGTGCTGGAGGTGGCCGAACGGCTCCATGCCATGCGGCCGGAGTGGGTGGTTTTTTTCAGGGAGGTGCTCGGCGTCGACGGGATCGTCCGCCGGGCATTCGGCACCCCGGAAGCCCTCGTCAGGTTCGAATGCTCGCCCGAATACGCCCGCATCCGGGAGATGCTCGACGATCTGCGAACCCAGCAGCGCGACCGCCCCGCCGACCGCGAGACGCAGCGGGTGGTGACCGTTCGGATGCCGAGGTCCCTCCACGAGTCGCTCAAGGCGGAGGCGGAGGGGATGCGGATCAGCATCAACACCCTCTGCATCTCGAAGCTGCTCAAACTGCTCGATGAGAGGCCCCCGGCGGAGCCGGGCTGAAGCGGACCTGTAAGCCGGGTTCTGTCCCCGTCCGGCCCTCTGGGCCGGGACGGGGTGACGATCATTTCTCTAGGACGCCGGTCGCCCGGCGCCTCCAGCAGCCGACCCGGAAGCGGGTGCGGGACGGGCAGCCCCGCGTCGGCCCCGAAGGGCCGCACTTCTTCCTGCTTGGCCTTGCTCCCGATGGGGTTTGCCGAGCCAGGCCGGTCACCCGGCCTGCTGGTG
>RGVT01000447.1 GCA_010027105.1 Planctomycetia bacterium | reverse complement strand
GAGGCCACGAAGCCCTGGAGCACGACGGGGGTCGGCGGCGTCCGCGGCTTCCTCGACCGCTCGTGGCGGCTCGTGGTGGACGACCGGGCGGACGAGCTCGCGCTCGCGCCGCAGGTCTGCGACGACCCGCCCACCGACGAGCAGCTCCGCGAGCTGCACCGCACCGTCGACAAGGTCACGAAGGACATCCGGGCGCTCTCATTCAATACGGCGATCGCGCGGATGATGGAGTTCGTGAACTTCTGCACGCCGCTCGAACGCCGGCCGCGGGCGATCCTCGAGCCGTTCGTGACGATCCTCGCTCCGTTCGCCCCGCACCTGGCCGAGGAACTGTGGGAGATCCTCGGCCGGCCGGCGCCCGTCTCACGGGCGGCGTGGCCCGCGGTGGACGAGCAGTGGCTCCGGGACGACACCCTGGAGATCCCGGTGCAGATCCAGGGCAAGCTCCGGGGTCGCGTGGTCGTGCCGGCGGGCGCCGACGCCGAGGCGATGAAGGCCGCGGCCGCCGCCGACCCGAAGATCGCCGAATTGCTCGCCGGCAGGCGGGTGGCGAAGGTCGTGGCGGTGCCGGGCCGGCTCGTGAACTTCGTCCTCGAGGGCTGACCGCGGCGGCCCTGCCGGGGCCGGGCTCGGGCCGCACCGGTGGCCCGGCGGAGGACACCCCGGCGCGGCCGCCGTCGGGTGTCGGCCGCCGGCCCGGAGCCCCGGGGCCCCGGGTGTCAGGCTTCCGCGTCCGGCGGCGGTTCCCTACATTTGGGGCATCTCGTCACGGCCTGAGGATCCAGCGATGAATGTCCGGCGCGTCTTGGCTCTGGTGCTCGGCGGCGGCCGCGGCACGCGGCTCTATCCCCTCACCCGGGACCGCTCGAAGCCGGCGGTGCCGCTGGCCGGCAAGTACCGGATCATCGACGTGCCGCTCTCCAACTGCGTCAACAGCGGCGTGCAGCGGATCTACGTGCTGACACAGTTCAACTCCGTCAGCCTCCATCGCCACATCCGCCGCACCTACACCTTCGATCCGTTCAGCGGCGGCTTCGTGGAGATCCTGGCCGCCCAGCAGACGCTCGACAGCGCGGGCTGGTACCAGGGAACAGCCGATGCCGTGCGGCAGAACCTCCGTTACCTCCAGCAGCCCGACATCAAGCACGTCCTCATCCTCTCGGGCGACCAGCTCTACCGGATGAACTACGCCGACATGCTGGCCACGCACATGAGCCGCAACGCCGACGTCACGATCGCGGGCATCCCGGTCCACGAGGAGGCCGCGTCGGCCCTGGGCATCATGCGGCTCGATGCGGACGGCCGGGTCGAGGGCTTCCTCGAAAAGCCGCAGACGAAGGCCGAGCTCGACATGGTGCGGACCGACCCGGCGTGGATCGAGCGCCAGGGTATCCCGTCCCGGGGCCGGAACCTGATGGCGAGCATGGGCATCTACCTCTTCGACCGCGACTGCCTGCTCGACCTGCTCACGAAGACCGACTACCAGGACTTCGGCCGCGAGGT
>RGVT01000446.1 GCA_010027105.1 Planctomycetia bacterium | reverse complement strand
ACTGGGCCTTCACCCCGGCGAGGAACTTCCGCTCCGCCTCGGGGATGCCCAGCCGGTCGAACGTCTGCTTGATCGCGTCGGGCACCTCCTCCCACGTCTTGCCCTGCTGCTCGGCGGGCTTGAGGTAGTAGTAGATGTCCTGGAAGTCGACGCCGATCCGGCCGCCCCACGAGGGCATCGGCTTCGACTCGAAGATCGCGAGCGACTCCAGGCGGAAGTCGCGCATCCAGGCGGGCTCGCGCTTCATCTCCGAGATCTGGGCCACGATCTCGCGGTCGATCCCCTTGCGCGCCTTGAAGACGACGGGGGCGTCGGTGCGGAAGTCGTACTTGTTGATCTCGCCGAGGGCGGCGGTGTCGTCGAGTCCTGTGGCCATCTGATTGCTCCTGCTACGGGCCGCCTTACGTGGCGGCGACCTCGGCCCGGGAATCCTCCATCGCCTTCTCGGCCGCGGCGGCCTCGGGGTAGGCCGCGCGGATCCGCTCGTAGCCCCTCTTGTGGAGTTCGGCGGCCAGCTCCGGCCCGCCCGACTCCACGATCCGCCCACCGAGCATGACGTGGGTCTCGAGCGGGATGTTGTGCTCGAGGAGCTGCTCGTGGTGGGTGATGATGAGGATGCCCATATCACTGCTGCCCGGAGCGCCTCCGCTGCCGATCTTGGCGATGCTCTCGCTCGCGAGGCGCACGGCGTCGGCGTCGAGGCCGCTGTCGGTCTCGTCGAGGATCGCGAACTTCGGCCGCAGCATGGCGAGCTGGAGGATCTCGGCCCGCTTCATCTCGCCGCCGGAGAAGCCGTCGTTGACGTACCGCCGCGCGAACTCGGGATCCATCGAGAGCTCGGCCATCTTCTTCTTGAGTTCGTCGCGAAACTCGCGCATCGGCACGAGTTCCTCCCCCTCCTTGCGGTCGGGATTGCGCACGTTCGTGACCGCGTGACGGAGGAAGTCGGCCACGCGCACGCCCGGGATCGACATCGGCCGCTGAAATGCCAGGAAGATCCCCGCCCGGGCCCGCTCGTCGGCCTCCATCGCCAGCACGTCGCGGCGGGTGCCGTCGGCGGCGACGAGTTCGATCGAGCCGGCGGTCACCTCGTAGGACGGATGGCCCATGATCGCATACCCGAGCGTGCTCTTGCCGGAGCCGTTGGGCCCCATCAGCGCGTGCACCTCGCCGCGGCCGATCGTGAGATCGACCCCCTTGAGGATCTCCTGGCCGTCGACGGCGACGTGGAGCCCCTTGATGACGAGTTGTTCGCGGTTCGCGGCGGCCATGGTGACGTTCGCTTCGTGCCGGGGTGGTTTCAGGCCTGGACCTTCTGATGGTCGAACACGAGTTCGCCTTCGCCCACGGGCGAGACGACGTAGCCCGAGTGATGCGGCACGGGAAGTTCGTCGTCGACCTTGCCGGCGCCGTCCTTCCGCTTGGCGATCCGCTGCCCCTGGATCTTGTCTTGGATCCGCATCAGCCCCTCGAGCAGGCTTTCGGGCCGGGGCGGGCAGCCGGGCACGTA
>RGVT01000445.1 GCA_010027105.1 Planctomycetia bacterium | reverse complement strand
GGCACCCGGCGCGAGGAGAAGCTGCTCGATCCCAACACGCTGCACGCCTGCACCATGCTGCGGCGCACGCTCTCGAGCATGCACCACGTCGACGCCATGGAGCAGCTCACGAAGCAGCTGGCGAAGTTCAAGAGCAACCGCGAGTTCATCTCGCTGATCGCCAGCTCGCGGGAGTGACCTCGCGCCGCGGGCCAAGCCGCGTCACTTCGCCTGGTAGCGGGCGAGCCAGTAGGCATACTGCGGATCGCCGCAGCGGAACGAGAAGACCGCGTCGGGGAGCCTGTCGTCGCCGTCGGCCGACGACCTCACCCGCACGACGATGGCACCGTCGGGGCGCTGCTGGATCGTGAGACGGTCGTCGGGGATGGCGCCGGGCTCTGACTGGGTGGGCATGGTCGCTGGGCTCGCCAACGCGGCACAACAAGCATAGGGCGCTTTCCGGGCCGTGCAAGGTTTCCGCGCGCCGTGTCCGCCGGCGGGCCGCACACCGGCTTTTGACACCGTCCGAAAGCCGTTCCTATACTCCGCTTGGGTGGCCGACTTCTGGAGCGATTGCTGCATGACGCCCTACGCCTCGCTGGCCGACGATTTCTACATCAACATGAACCTGGCCACCGAGATGGAGCTTCCCGCCCAGCGGGAGACGGTGCTCCACTTCTTCGAGCAGGTACAGAAGAAATATCCCTCGATGCGGAAGTTCTACTGCCGCGACAAGCGGGATTTCGTGCTCGAGGAGGACAAGGACCAGGGTCGCTACCGGTGGACCGCCGTGGAGTCGAAGCGGCTCTGCTCGGGGCAGGTGAATCCGCCGTCGATCGGTGCTCGACCTCGCCCCGCCGCTGCTCTCGGTGAGCCCGCTCGATTGCGAGGCGCTCGACCTGCTCTTCGGCTTCGACTTCGCCTACCGCGGCAATCACAACGCCCTCCTCGCCGAGGCGCTCGGCGTGGGGCCGGCCCTCGACCGCGTGGCCGAGGTGCCGGGCGGGCGGGTGATCAACTTCGAGCCCTCGCTCACGATCGCGCTCGACGAAGACTGCCGGGTGCAGGTGCGGGTGAGCACCGAGACCCGCACCAACGCGTTTCAGGTGCGGACGGGCGAATTCGTCGAGGAGCAAATGAGCGTCTACGTCACGGCCCGCCAGTACGGCAGCCTCGAGCCCCAGGCGAACTACGCCGACACGATCGACCGGCTGGCGCAGGTCGCCCGCGAGGTGGTCGACACCTGCGTCACCGAGCAGATCCTCAAGCCCCTCGCCCGCACGATCTCGCTGAAGTAACGCCGACCCGGTTTTACCGGCGCCGGCGGTCGTCGTCGCCGCGGTCGGACCGCGGGCGGCTGCGGGCGTCGAGGTTGCCGGCGATCACGATGCCGATCGCCTCCACCCAGCTCGGCACGTCGCGGACGGCGTTGAGGCCGCTTTCCTCGAGCACCTCGTCGTCTTCCACGTGCCGCTTCTCGCGATGCGGGGGCAGTTCGCGGCTCGCCTCCTCGACGCCGAGGAACTCGAGCCCCTC
>RGVT01000444.1 GCA_010027105.1 Planctomycetia bacterium | reverse complement strand
ACGCTGGGTGGTGCACTGTATGCCAACACGTTGAGCACGAATGCTGGCGGCAGCACGATTCTTAACAATGGCTTGGTTACCACTTCAGGCACACAAACCTACGGCGATGATGTGGTGCTGGGGGCTAATGCAGGGCTAAGCACAACCAACAGCGCATTGAGCATGGCTGGAAGCATCAGCGGAGCAGGTAAGGCTTTGAGTATCAGCACAGGTTCTGGAGCCATCAATGTGGTGGCTGTGGGTGCCAGTGGCGCGAATTTAGGCGATGTGGTTTTAAACAGCACGGCCGCCACAACGCTCGGTGGTACTCTGTATGCAAATACCTTAAGCACGAATGCTGGCGGCAGTACCGTTCTCGATAACGGCCTCGTCAGCACTAAGGGTACACAAAGCTACGGCGATGATGTGGTGCTCGGTGCCCATGCAACTTTAGGCACCACCAACAGCGCTGTCAGTGTAGCTAGTGGTATCAGCGGAGCTGGCAAATCCCTGAGCATCAGCACCGGAACAGGCGCCATTAATGTCGCCGCCATCGGTGCTAGTGGCGCTAACTTGGGCGATATCACTCTCAACAGCACGACTAACACCGTGCTGGGAGGTGCTTTGTATGCCAACACTCTCAGCACCAACGCAGGCGGCAGCACCATCCTCAATAACGGCCTCGTCAGCACCACGGGTGCACAAAGCTACGGTGATGATGTAGTGCTCGGAGCCAATGCAGCACTAGGCGCTACCAATAGCGCTGTCAGCGTAGCTGGTAGCATCAGCGGAAGTGGTAAAGCACTGAGCATCAGCACCGGAACAGGCGCAATTAATGTGGCAGCTATCGGTTCGAGCGGAGCCAGCCTAGGCGATATCATTTTCAACAGCACAGCTGCCACAACGCTCGGTGGTGCTTTGTATGCTAACACTCTTAGCACCAACGCAGGCGGTAGCTCCATCCTGAACAACGGTCTAGTCAGCACTACGGGTGCACAAACCTATGGCGATGATTTGTTGCTCGCAGCTAATACAAATCTAGGAACCACCAACAGCGCTGTTAGCGTAGCAGGTAGCATTAGCGGTGCAGGTAAGGCTTTGAGTATCAGCACAGGTTCTGGAGCCATCAATGTGCAGGCTGTGGGTGCGACTGGATCTAGCCTAGGCGACATCACCTTCAACAGCACAGCAGCCACCACGCTGGGTGGTGCACTGTATGCCAACACGTTGAGCACGAATGCAGGCGGCAGCACGATCCTCAACAATGGCCTAGTGAGCACCACGGGTACACAAACCTACGGCGATGATGTGGTGCTAGGCGCTAATGCAGCCCTGGGTACCACCAACAGCGCAGTGAGCGTAGCTGGCAGCGTCACTGGTGCTGGCAAAGCACTGAGCATCAGCACCGGAAGCGGCGCTATCAACATGGTCGCCATCGGCCTTCAACAGCACAGCAGCCACCACGCTGGGTGGTGCACTGTATGCCAACACCTTAAGCACGAATGCTGGCGGCAGCACGATTCTTAACAATGGCTTGG
>RGVT01000443.1 GCA_010027105.1 Planctomycetia bacterium | reverse complement strand
TCCGTGGTGTCGCGGCGGCTTCGGGGCGGCAAAAGTTGCTCGCTCCGCGAGTCCTGGCGAATTGGAGCACGGGTCGCCGCGGGGGCGAGCGCTCACGCGGGTGCCGGGAGTTGACGGCTTCGGGCCGGCCGATACACTCCTTCTTTGTGGGTTTGCTACCCGCAAATTGAATCAAAGCAATTAGTTTTGTGGGTTTGCGACCCCAAATGAGTTTTTCGGCAGCCACGGATGGGTTGTCCGTCGATGCAGCATGACCGCGGTTTCGGACCTTCTGATCGGCGAACACGCCCGGACCCTCGACGAGCGGTTTCGGCTCGCGATCCCGCCCGAACTGGCCGCGCCGCTGCTGGCCGCCGGCTCGAAGCTCGTGCTCGCCAAGGAGCGGGCCGGGTGCCTGTCGCTCTGGCCGGCGGGCGTGTGGAAGCCGCGGATCGACGCGGCCGTGGAGGTCGTGCGTACGAAATTGCAGGCCGGCCTGCTCTCCCAACGGGTGGGCCAACTGCAGGACCTGGGTCGATTGCTGTCGACGCGGCACAAGGTGGTGTCGCTGGCGGCCCGCGATCGGCTCGTGATCCCGGAAGGATTCCGGGAGTTCCTCGGCGTGGAGCCGGGGGGCGAGCTGTTCGTCGTGGGGGCGGCCGTCTGCGTGGAACTGTGGCAGCCGGCGGCCTGGTCGACGTTCGTGACGAGTGTGATGCCGGAGTTTCGCCGACGGATCGACGAGCTCACGGCCTGACGGCAACCGGCCATGCCCGGATGAGAGGAAGGTTTTCGACCTGTCGGTCTCATCCGGTCAGGAACGAGTGAACGCCACGGAACGGGCCCCACGAGCACGGATGCTGCCGAGGGACCTCCTCCGGGCATGGCCTTTGCCGCCCGCCGCCGCCGCGAGTCGGCCGCCGGCAAATTGACACCCCGCGCCGATCGTTCATAAAGTGTTGATAGATCGGCAGTTGCTGGATCGGCCGACCCGCCCGATCGTTCCCCGCTGGAACAGGCCATGGCGCGCAGTGCGTTCTGTTGGGGTATCGACATCGGCAAGTGCGCCTTGAAGGCGGTGCGCTGCCGGCTGTCGGCCGAGCCGCGGAAGGTCACCGTCGAGGCCTTCGACTACGTCGAATACCCGATGCTGCTCACGCAGCCGGAGGCCGATCCGGTGGAGCTCGTGCGGGCGGCGCTCCAGGAATTCCTGGGGCGCAACGAGCTGCGCGGCGACCGGGTGGCCGTGTCGGTGCCCGGGCAGTCGGGGCTGGCGAAGTTCATCAAGCTGCCGCCGATCGAGGCCCGCAAGATCCCCGACATCGTGAAATACGAGGCCCGGCAGCAGATCCCCTTCCCGCTCGAGCAGGTCGTGTGGGATTGGCAGCGGCTGGCGGGCGGCATCGAGGAGGGGGGCTTCGTGCTCGACGCGGAAGTGGCCCTATTCGCATTGAAGCGAGATCAGGTGTTCAAGGCGCTGGCGCCGCTCACGCAGGCCGGCATCGACGTCGACGTGCTGCAACTCGCCCCGATCGCCCTGGCCAACATGG
>RGVT01000442.1 GCA_010027105.1 Planctomycetia bacterium | reverse complement strand
CGCCGGAATGTCAGCATGAAAACAATTCGGCGCATTCAATCCTACTTCCGGCGTCATCGGGGTTCCCGGGCCGAAAGTTATCGGAGGATTCACGACCCGGTTTCCCCGGCCCGGATTGCCGACGAACTTTGGGGCGGGACCCCCGGGTATCGGTGGGCGAAGAAGGTTTTGGGATAGCCTTGCGTTTGATTTCGATTCCTTGGGTGTCGCCATCGTTCAGCGTTTCAATACATCCGACCTTCGCCCGGACACGGGCGCACACCGATTCCTCGACCGACCCGGAGGCGAAAAGGATTTTCTGAATGGAGTGGGAGCCCCCGGCGCGACGCACCCGCCCGATGGTTTGGATCAAATCAATCGCCGACCATGAAGGCGAAATAAGGGAAAGCCTCTGCCTTGCCCCATGAAGTGAGATGCCGACGCCCCCGGCGGATATGTTCAGCACAACCGCCGGGATGCGGTCGGTGCGAAACGCCTTCATAATCTTCGTTCGTTGCTCTTGGGAGGTTTCCCCGGTGATAATCGGACACTTGAGGGCTTCCCGCAACGCCTCGACGGTTTCGTTGAAACAGACAAAAATCGCCACGGAGTTGTCTTGCGCGATGGCGTCCTTGGCGAGTGAAATCATCGAGGGAACCTTCAATAGCTCGACCCGGAACGGTTTTATGGTAGTTCTCGGTTTCCGCCTCGACTTTCGACAACCGAGATTTGAGCGATTCGTAGATTTTGTCGGCCCCGGATGCCTCGATGACCTCCGCCGTAATCAGCGTTGAGGGGAAGTCCTTGCCGAGATCGTCCGCCCGGATGCGGACGCCCCGGGCAGGGAAAATGGTCGCCCGGATGCGTTTCATCGCGGGTTCGCCCCCGGAGAAGTGCCAAGCGTTGTTTCGGTCTTGCCAGCACCCGAGAGAGGTGATCCATTGTCGGAAATTTCGCCCGTTGTGGAGCCCGAGGGAATAACCGACGGCCCTCATGTGCAGGGGAGAATCCGCCAGCGTTGCGGAAAGCATAAGGTGACGGATTTTCTGCGAGACAGCGGAAACAAGCATGAGGGCGTTTTTGGAAAGGTTGTGATCCTTGCAACGATGCGCCTCGTCGAATATCAGGAGGACGGGATCGCGTTCGGAGATTTTCCAGACGGGATAGCCCATGTCGGTCCATGTGATGTATTTGGCCCCGGCGGAAAATTTCAAGCCCTCGTAGTTCAGGATGAATTTGATTTCGGTTCCGATATGCTTCGAGGCTTCGTGCCATGAGGGGATGACGGCCTTGGGACAAATCACGCCGATGGCGAGCCCGAGATTCTTGGCGACGGAACAGGCGGTGTAGGTCTTTCCGACGCCCGTGGAGGAGGAATCGACGGCGGAAAGATGGTTCTTGAGGATTTCCACCAGCCGGGTCATCGGCTCGATCTGCCACTTGAGGAGGCCGGAAATGTCCAGTTTGGAGTCCTCCAAGGCAAGTTCATGGAGTTGGCCGTCCATGAAATGCGTGACTTCCCATGTCCCGTCGGGGAGTTTGCGGGGGGAA
>RGVT01000441.1 GCA_010027105.1 Planctomycetia bacterium | reverse complement strand
CGGACGCTCGCGTCGATCGAAAACCCGCTATTCTCCCAGGCGAGCATGTCGGCCGCGGCAGCGGCGTCGAGCAGGCCCTTGAGTCGGAACCAGCGGATCATGCGGCGGCGGACCCGCTCGGTGAGCGTGGCCAGGTGGACTCGAGTGATCGGCTGGGCCGCCACGAACGCAGGCGCCCTTTCGCCGCCGCTCGGCATGAACACACCGTCGGTCACGCACGCGTGCAGATGCACATGGCGGTCGAGCGCGGAGCCGAAGCGGTGCAGGAAGGAGATGCCGCCGAGCCGCGGGCGGGAAGCACTCGGTGAGTCGGCATCAGGGGTGACACCGCAGGACGTGAGCAGGGCCCGCTCGATCTCGGTCAGGAAGATCTTCGTGAGCGCCGCGACGGCCGCGGGCCGATCGGCAAGCATGCCGCGCAAGCGCTTCGGGATCGAAACCACCCACTGCCGCACAGGCAAAGCCATGCGACGATCGGACGATCGATGTTTTCATCGGCGAGAATCCACATCGTCAGGCCGCGGAGTAGGGGATATCCACGAACTCATCCGAGGCGAGCATCCCGGCGGCATACGACTGGCAGGCATGAATCTGCTCGGCGGTGATCCGGGGATAGGCCTCGATCAGTTGTTCGACGGTCCATCCATCGCCGAGCCGAGTGCCCTTGATCTTCGGCTTGCCGCCGATGATTCCAGCATTTCGGTCGATGTGGTCACGCCAGTTCATGTTCATGGATCTGTCCTTCTTTCAGGGGTGTGCGGTGGAGCGGACCCGAAAAGAACCACCGCGTGCAGTCGTTCCTTGCGTTCACGCCGACACCGGACGAGATCACGACTTTTCCTTGGGCCAGTATGGTGACCAGGATTTTACCGCTCCCGTCCGCAACGACTCGCCGTCCCCAAACTCCCCGCCCGGGCTTGAATCGGGTGCCGTAAGACGATATCTTACCCGCATGAATACGCGGGTTTCGAGCAAAGGGCAGATTGTTCTGCCGGCGGCCGTCCGGCAGCAGGACGACATCAAGCCCGGACAGGAGTTTGAAGTCGAGCGGATCGACCGCGGTGAATATCGACTGCGGCGGTGCGGGCCATCTCCCAATCAGGGACTGGCTGACTGGCTGCTCTCGTGTCCCGAGAAGGGGTTTTTCGTGGAAGTCGCCTCTGAATCGACCAGCGACTTGTGAGCCGCCGTGAAGTTCCTCGTCGATGCAAATGTGCTCAGCGAGCCGACGAGGCCGCGGCCTGATCCAAAGGTCGTCAACTGGCTCCGTCGCCATGAACGCGACATCGTGATCGACCCGATCATTCTGGGGGAGTTGCGATTCGGGATCGAGCTGCTGCCGCCGAGCGGGCGTCGCAAGCGGCTGGAGCAATGGTTCGATAGCGGTGCCGGGCGAATCACCTGCCTCGACTGGACAACCGAGACCGGCCTCCGGTGGGCAAGGCTCCTCGCTGACATGCGGTCGGCTGGAACGGCCATGCCGGTGAAGGACAGTCTGATCGCAGCCACTGCTTTGGTCCACCGCCTGACTGTCGTCACC
>RGVT01000045.1 GCA_010027105.1 Planctomycetia bacterium | reverse complement strand
GTTTCGGAGATGCAGGGCAGTTCGGAGATTCCGGGCAGCGCATCCACCTCAGGCGGCGGGGCGTGGCCGCGCCGATGGCCTCGGCGGCCGCCGCCGACGAGGCGCTCAAGCACCTGATCGAGCGGCACAAGCGTCAGGTCCGCACCGCCGCGCCGCCGCGCCGCCCCCGGCCCTCGCTCGAGGCGCGGATCGAGCGCCTGCAGCAGCGGGCGGCCCACCTGCTCGTGCGCACCGGCGTCGCCCGCTGGGCGCCGCGGCTGATCGGGGCCGCGGCCTGCTGCGGCCTGCTCTGGGCGGCCTACCTCGTCATTCCGAAGCCCACGCGGCTGCACGGCGTGGCCGGCAGCGTGCGGGTGAACGACGAGCCGCTGCGCGACGGCCTGCTCGAATTCCAGCTCCAGGGGCCGGCCGCGCAGGGCAAGCGGTTCTGGACGGCGATGCAGACCGACGCCGACGGCGCGTTTCGCCGCGACGCGGCGGTGGGCCTGCCGGAGGGCAGGTACGCCGTCGCCGTCCGGCCACGTCGGCAGCCCGGCGCCGCGGGCCTGCGGGCCGTCGCGGTGCCGTCGGCCTACACGCAGCTGCGCTCCACGCCGCTTGCCGTCGAGATCAGGGGCACCACCGGCGACCTCGAACTCGTGATCCAGTGAGGCCGCACACCCGGCTTCCGAGACCGCACACCCGGCTTCCCCATCCCAAATCCACGGACGATTTTTTCGTTGACCGACCTTCCCTGAAAGGAGCGTTTCCCATGTCGATCGTTTCACTGCCTCGGCCCCGCCGCGGCTTCACCCTCGTCGAACTGCTCGTCGTGATCGCGATCATCGGAGTGCTCGTCGGCCTCCTGCCCGCCGGTCGAGCTGCACCAACAACCTCAAGCAGTGCGGCCTCATGATCCACAACTACATGAACGTGAACAAGGAGCGGGTGCCCCACAGCACGCGGCCCCAGGTCGGCACCAAGGGGCGGCTGTCGTGGGTCACGCGGTGCGTGGCGTTCATCGAGGAGCCGGTCGTGGCCCGCAACTGGAACTCCGGCACGGCCGCGAACTGGACGGATACCACCCCCGTGGCGGGCTCCAACTACACCATCGCCAACGGCGTGCTCGCGATGACGCAGATCAAGGCGCTCAAGTGCCCGGCAGACTCCGTGATCTCGCTCGACGGCGATCCGGATACCTCTTCGAGCGGCTTCGGCAACACGAATCGCACGGTCAGCGCCGACGGCACCACGTTGACCGGCTCGACCGGCCTGTTCTGCGAGACGACCGACTACTCGCCGACGACGTTCGTGGACGCGCGGCTCAGCGGCCTGGCCGACGTGGTGGCTCCCGACACGCAAAAAGTCATGTCATCGGGTACCTACACCAACGGGATCGGCCACCCGTCGTTGGGCCTGCTCTCGAAGGACTACGACGGCAAGACCGACGTCTATTTGCGGCAGTGCACCGACGGCCTCTCGAAGACGATCGCGCTCGTCGAGTCGGCGGGCCGGCCCGTCAAGATCATCCGCGGCCGCGTCGTCAACAGCGACGTTGACCAGACGAACGGCCGCGTCAACGGCGGCGGCTGGTGCCGACCGGCGAGCGACCTGGCCTTCAAGGGGGCGAAGGCCGACGGCTCGTCGATCGGCGCTTCGGGCACCCCCGATCAGGCGATCAACGTCACCAACGGCGAGAGTGTCGACACGGCGGTTTTCAGCACATCACTGTACGGCAAGGAAGGCACGGGCGACCCCTATTCCTTCCACCCGAACGTCGTCAACGCCGTGATGGGCGACGGATCGGTGCGGACGATCAACGAGAGCGTCGCGATCCGGGTGTTCGCCGCGCTGGTCACCCGGGCCGGGGCCGAAAGCGGCGTCACCGACGACCAGCAGTAGCCTTCGGAGGGGCGTCGTCCAGCACCGGGCGGTGCGCCGGTCTGCGAAACATCCGCGTATGAAGCGACCCGGCATGAAGCGACCGGGGCGGATCGAGGCCGATGCCTGGTCGCGCCGCGTTGGAGCGATCCTCGACGCCTTCCGCCGGTTCGTGGGCCACGACCTCGTGCCGCGCTCCGGCGACATGGCCGAGGACGCCCGCCGGCTCTTCGAACTGCCGCAGCCCGTCCTCGCCCACGATGCGTCTCCACGGCCGCTCCTCCACTGGGTCAACCGGGCCGCCGCCCTGGCCTTCGATTCCACCCCCGAGGCGCTCCTCGGCCGGCCGTCGGCCGCCACGGCCCCGGCCGCGTCGTCGGCCCCGGCCGCCCCGCAGGGCCCGCGATTTCCCAAGCCGGCGCCCCCGACGTAGGCTCTTTCGAGGCGGTTGTGACGGCACCCCATCCGGGGCCGGCGGCAGGCATGAGCGACATCCTCTTCCAGTATTACCGCGTCAACCCCACGACGTGGTTCTACCTCTCGTCGCTCCTCGCGATCGCGCTGTTCTTCAAGTTCAACCGCGTGCTGAGCGTGCGCAACCTCGACCTCGTCGGCCTGATCCTGCTCGCGCCCGGCCTGCTCGCCGTGGAATACGGCGGGTTCAAGGCGAGCCCGGCGGTGCAGCAGATGGGTTTCATGTGGATCTTCGCCGTCTGCGGGGCCCTGCTCGTGCGGATGCTCTTCGACTCGCTGATGGTCCGCCGGCCCCTGCTCGAGCCCAATCTGTCCGTCGGCGGCCTCGTGTTCCTGGGGCTGTCGCTGCTCGTCTTCCTGCTGGCCAACGTGATCACCACGCGGCCGCAGCGCGACGACCTCGCCGGGGCCGCCGCGGCCACGAAGCTCGAGGCGCGGGCCGCCGAGGTCGACGCCGACCAGCTCGCCCGCCTCGGCCCCGGCTACCCCCTGCTCTTCCTCCTGCCGCAGCTCTCCACACAGCGACTCTTCACCCCCGATCAGGCGTCGATCGGGCCCGCACCCGCCGCTGGCGAGAGCCGCCGGGCCCTCCACGAGACCACCGCCCGCGTGATGGCGATCATCTCCCAGCTGGCGATCGTGGCGGGGATGGTGGCGGTCGGGTGGCTGCACTTCGAGAACGCGCGGCTGGGCATCGCGGCCGCGGTGCTCTACCTGCTCCTCCCCTCCACCGCGCTCATGACCGGCCGGGTCGACCACGCGCTCCCCGGCGCGCTCGTGCTGTGGGCGATCGCCGCCTACCGGCGGCCGCTCGTCTCCGGGGCGCTCGTGGGCCTGGCCATCGGCACGATCTACTATCCTGTCTTTCTCCTGCCGCTGTGGTGCAGCTTCTACTGGGAGCGCGGCATCCGCCGGTTCGCGCTCGGCGTCGGCACGGCGCTCGCGCTGCTCGTGGCGGCCCTCTGGATCACCTCGCCGAGCGCGGCGGTCTTCGCCGGCCAGCTGCGGCAGATGTTCGGCTGGATCTTCCCCAGCGAGGTGTCGCTCGAGGGCTTCTGGGCCCTCCCGTTCAACGATCCCGTCTTCCGGCTGCCGGTGCTGGCCGCCTTCATCGCCATGATCGCCACGCTCGCGATCTGGCCGGCACCCAAGAACCTCGGCACGCTCCTGAGCTGCTCCGCGGCGGTGCTCCTCGGCAGCCAGTTCTGGAAGGCGCACAACGGCGGACTGTTCATGGCCTGGTTCCTGCCGCTGGTGCTCCTCACCGTGTTCCGGCCGAACCTGGAAAACCGCGTGGCCCTGCTCGTGCTCGACGCCGAGTGGTTCCCGCGCCGCCGCGCCGCGTGACGAACGTGCATCCCCCGTGGACGTCGGCTCCGGGGGAGCGGCAAAAGTCTCGTCGCCGGGCTGCGGCAGCCCAATCTCCTCGAGCGTTCGCCGACTCCCCCTGCGCCTCACCTGGTGAGATCGTCACCGTCGGCGCAGGTCGAGGTCCGCGGGGGCTTCGCGGGTGGCGAGCCAGGCCCGCCACGCGGCCAGGTCCCACTCGAAGTTCACCCCCGCCCGGGCCGCGAGCGTCTCCAGGACGCGGTCGTTCTTCAGCGTCACCGGCACCCGCCTGGGCCCGCCACCGAGCGCCAGCCCGCCCCCCGACGGCGTGAACGTGACGTTCGTCGAGCCCTCCGGCGGGCCCTCCCCCGCCACGGTCACGTGCCGGGTCTGGAGCGCCGCCACGAGCCGGCCGAGCACCGCGTCGTCGTCCCGCACGGGCGACTCGCGCGGCACCGCCTCGAGGAGCCGGCCGAGCGCCTCGGCCGCGCGGTTCACCCGCGGGTTCTCGGGGCTTTCGAGCGCCGCGGCGAAGGCGGCGAGCGCGGCCTCCGGGCCGACGGTGGCGAGGTGCTCCACCGCCGCGATCCGGGTCTCGGGATCGGCGTGGTCGAGCGCGGCCAGCACGAGCGACCGCGTGGCGTCGGCCGAGCGGATCCGGGCGAGGGCCGCGAGCAGGAGCCCGCGGACGCGGAACGCGCGTTCCTCGGCCAGGGCCGCCGAGACCGCCGGCACGGCGGCGGGGTCGGCGATCTCGGCCATCTCCTCCGCGGCCCGGTCGGCGTGCGCGGGCTGCTCGAGCTGCCGCCGCAGCCGTTCGAGCCGCCCCTTCCACTCCGCCCGCGCGGTCTGGGCCCGCTCGGCCCGCTCGACGAGCTCGATCTCCTGCGCCGTGCGCCACGCCCCGCGGTAGCGCACGTAGCCCCGCTCCGCCATCGTCTCCTGCTGCGTCTTCGCCGCCGAGGGGGAGCCGGCGACACCGGGGCGTGCGCCGCACGCCACGCAGAGGGCGATCAGGGCCGCGCGACAGGCGCGTGAAGGAGCCATCAGATTCCGCCGGCGGCGTCCTGGAGCATGCCCAGATAGGACGAAAAAATCCGGAACACGACAAGGGCGATCAGGCCCGCGACTGCGAGCCACACGAGAAACCCCGCTCCCCGGGCGGCTGCCGCGAGCCCCCGCCGCGCCTCGCCGTCGAACTCGCCGGCCAGCCGGTCGAGCGCCTCGGCGGTGGTGCCGGTGAGCTCGCCCACGTCGACCATCTCCACCAGCCGGCGTGGAAACCGCCCCGCGGCGCGGAGCACGTCGGCCAGCGTCGCCCCGCCACGGAGCGACTCCTCCACCGCGTCGGGGTCGAGCGCGAGGCCCGGCGCCACCGACGCGGCGAGCCGCATCAGCCGGCCGGCCGGCAGACCGGCGCCGCTCGCGAGGCCCGCCGCCCGGCACCAGGCCGCCGCCTCGGCCGCCCGCGCCGCCGGCCCCACGACGGGCACGCGCTCCACGACCGCCCGCACCACGCCGCGGCGTCGCCAGTCGGCGAGGCCGAGCCGAAAGGCGCCGCCGGCGACCGCGGCCGCGGTCGCGACGAGCGCGGCGTAGCGGGCGAGCCCCCCGGGCCCGGCGAGCCCGGTGCCGAGCAGGTCGACGGGCCGCCCCTCGGCGTCGCGCAGGAGCCCCGCGATCAGGATCAGGATCCCGACGACGGCGAGGGCCACCACGAGCTGGAATGCGGGCGCGGCCAGGCTGTGGCGCAGTTCGCGCCGGGCGCGGATCGCGGCGCGGAGCGTCTCGGCCACGTCGCGGAGCGTCTCGGGCTCGTGCCCCGTCTGGTCGCCGACGGCCGCCATGCCGCGGACGAACGGCGGGAACGCCGGGCCCGCGGCCGCGAGCGCCGCGCCGAGCGGCGCCCCGTCGGCAAGTGCCGTCGCCACCCGCTCGAGCGCGGGCCGCCACCGTGCCGGCGAGCGGGCGGTTTCGCCGGCCCACGCCCGGCGCAGGTCGATGCCGGCGGCGAGCGCCGTCGAGAGCCGGCCGAGCATGTCGGCGAGGAGGGGCGCGGGGAGCTCGGAGCGAAAGGGCATCTGCAGCGCCGCCGGGAATCCGCCACCTTCTATAACAGCCCCGGCGCATCTGCTAAAAACCCGCCATGCCCGCCGCCGCCCCGCACCCGCACTGGCCCGTCGTCGCCGTCGTCGGCGTGGGCCTGATCGGGGGCTCGATCGGTCTCGCGCTCAGGGCCCGGGGCCTGGCGGGCCGGGTGATCGGGGTGAGCCGCTCGCCGAAATCGCTCGCCGAGGCCCGCCGGCTCGGGGCCGTCACCGACACAACCACCGATCTCGAGCGGGCCGCCGCCGAGGCCGACCTCGTGGTCGTGGCCACCGGCGTGGCCGCGATTCCGCGCCTGCTCGACGCGGCCGACGTCGCGGTGCGGCCGGGCACGCTCCTCACCGACGCCGGCAGCACGAAGGGCTCGATCGTGAAAGCGTGGGAAAGGCGGCGCCGCGGGCGGCGCGGCCGGTTCGTCGGCGCGCATCCGCTCGCCGGCAGCCACCGCCGCGGCCCGGCCGCCGCCGCGGACGACCTGTTCACCGGCCGGGTCACCGTGGTCACGCCCGCCCCCGCGACGCCCGCAGCCGACGTTGAGGCCGCGGGGGAGTTCTGGGCGGCCCTGGGCTCGACCGTGTTCACGATGCGGCCCGCCGAGCACGACCGCCTGCTCGCGGCCACGAGCCACGCCCCCCACGTGCTCGCCGCCGCACTGGCGGCCGCCACCCCGCCGGAGGCGCGGCGGTTCACGGCCGGCGGCTGGCGCGACACCACGCGGATCGCAGCCGGTGATTCCGACCTGTGGGCCGACATCCTCCTCGACAACGCGGCGCCCGTCGCCCGGGCTCTCTCGAAGGTGGCCGCGGCCACCGAGCGGCTGCTCACGGCACTCGAGAAGGGGGACCGCCGCAGACTCGTGACCCTCCTCCAGGCCGCCAAGGACGCGCGCGATGCTGTGGGAAGTTGACGTCTCGCCGCGCGAGGCCGATGCCGACCACGCCGCCCGGGCCCTCGTGGCGGGCGCCGCGGAACTCGGCATCGCGGGCTGCACGCGGGCCCGCACCGTCGCCGGCTGGCTCATCGAGGGGGAATTCTCCCGGGCCGACGCCGAGCGCCTGGCCGCCCGCCTGCTCGCCGATCCCGTCACCGAATCGTTCGTTCTCGGCGCGGTCGGCGACCCGGCGCTTGCGGCCGGCCCCGCCGATCTGCCCACGCCCCTCCACGTCCTGCCGCGGGCCGGCGTCACCGATCCGGCGGGGCAGAGTGCCGCCGAGGCCCTCGCGCTCCTCGGCATGAAGCCGAAGGCCGTGCGCAGCATCCGCAAGTATTGGCTGCCCGCCCTGCCGCAGGCCGACGCCGAACGCCTCGCCTGGAAGCTGCTCGCGAGCGAGGCGATCCACGACGTCGTGATCGGGCCGCTCGCGCTCGAGTCGCTCGCGGGGGGCCGGCCGTGGACGTTCGCGCAGGAGGTGGTGCGGCTCGAGGGGCTCGACGACGCGGCGCTGGCCCGCCTCAGCCGCGACCGCTCGCTCGCGCTCTCCGCCCGCGAACTCGCCGCCGTGCGCGACCACTTCCGCACGCTCGGCCGCGACCCGTTCGCGATCGAACTCGAGACGATCGCGCAGACCTGGAGCGAGCACTGCTGCCACAAGACGCTCTCGAGCGCGGTCGACCATACCGGGCCCGCGGGCGAGGCGCGGTACGACAACCTCCTCAAGGAGACCGTGTTCGCCGCCACCCGCACGATCCGCGCACGGCTCGGCGCCCAGGACTGGTGCGTGAGCGTGTTCCGCGACAACTCGGGCGTGGTGCGGTTCGACGGCGACCACGACATCTGCGTGAAGGTGGAGACGCACAACCACCCGTCGGCCATCGAGCCCTACGGCGGCGCCGCCACGGGCCTGGGCGGCGTGATCCGCGACGTGCTCGGCACGGGCCTGGGCGCGAGGCCGATCGCGAACCTCGACGTGTTCTGCGTGGGGCCGCCCGACACGCCGGCCGCCGACCTGCCGCCGGGCGTGATCCATCCGCGCCGGCTGCTCGCGGGCGTGGTGGCCGGGGTGCGCGACTACGGCAACCGGATGGGCATCCCCACGATCGCCGGGGCCGTCGCCTTCGACCCCGGCTATCTCTGCAACCCGCTCGTGTTCTGCGGCACGGTCGGGATCATGCCGCGCCACTCGGCCGAGGCGGCGGTGCAGCCGGGCGACCTCGTGGTGGTGGCGGGCGGCCGCACCGGCCGCGACGGCATCCACGGCGCCACCTTCTCGAGCGAGGAGCTCACGAGCACGAGCGAGAGCCAGTCGGGCGGGGCCGTGCAGATCGGCCACGCAATCCATGAAAAGACGCTCGTCGACTTCGTGCTCGAGGCGGCGCGGCAAAAGCTCTTCCACGCGCTCACCGACTGCGGCGCCGGCGGCCTCTCGAGCGCGGTCGGCGAGATGGGGGCCGTGCTCGGCGCGACGGTCGACCTCGACAGAGTGCCGCTGAAGTACGACGGCCTCTCGGCGACGGAGGTCTGGATCTCGGAGGCGCAGGAGCGGATGGTGCTCGCCGTCGCCCCGACCGACTGGGAAGAGCTCGCGCGGGTGGCGGCCGACGAGGGGGTGGAGGCCACGGCGATCGGGACGTTCACCGGCTCGGGAAAGCTGCTTTTGCGCTGGGAGGGCCGCACCGCCGGTGAGCTCGACTGCCACTTCCTCCACGAGGGGCGTCCCCGGGTGCGGCTCCGGTCGCAGCATGCCGCCCCCCCGGAGGAGCCCGCCCGCTTCGCCGCGGCGGCCGGCGACCTCGGTTCGGCGCTCCTCGACGTGCTCGCCCTGCCCGACGTCGCGAGCAAGGAATGGATCGTCCGGCAGTACGACCACGAGGTGCAGGGGGCGAGCGTCGTCAAGCCGCTGCTCGGCCCGGGCGCGGGCCCCGCCGACGGCACCGTGATCCGCGGCGTGCTCGGCCGCGACCGCGGGATCACCCTCGGCGTCGGGCTGCGCCACAGACTCGGCCGGCGCGATCCCTACCAGATGGCCGCCGGCGCGATCGTGGAGGCGATCGCCAACGTCGTGGCCGTGGGGGCCGACCCGGAGCGCGTCGCGCTGCTCGACAACTTCTGCTGGGGCGACACGCGGCGGCCGGAGTCGCTCGGCACGCTCGTGGAGGCCTGCCGGGCCTGCCACGACGTCGCGATCGCGTTCATGGCCCCCTTCGTGAGCGGCAAGGACAGCCTCAACAACGTCTTCGCCTGGACCGACGCGGCGGGCGCGAACCGCGAGGCGTCGATCCCGCCCACGCTCCTGGCGACGGCGCTGGGCCAGCTCGACGACGTGCGGCGGGCCCTCACGCCCGACCTCAAGCGGCCCGGCGACCGCCTCGCGATCGTGGGCCTCTCGCGCGGCGACCTCGCCGGCAGCCAGCTCGAGCTCACCGGCCGCGTGGGCGGCGGCCGCGTGCCGGAGGTGGACGTCGCCGCCTGCCGCGCCGTCTTCGCCGCGGTGGCCGCGGCGTGCCGGGCCGGCCTGCTCGCGAGCTGCCACGACTGCTCCGACGGCGGCCTGCTTACGGCCGTGGCCGAGATGGCGCTCGCCGGCGGCCTGGGCGCCGCGATCGACCTCGACGCGGTTCCGGCCGACATCGCCGCGCCCGGCGCGGCGCGGCCGCTGGCCGTCGCCTTCACCGAAACGCCGGGGCGGTTCGTGTGCGCCGTTCAGGCCGCCGCGGCCGAGCGGTTCGCCGCCGACCTCGGGCGGCGCGGAACCCCCTGGGCCTGGATCGGCACGGTGCAGGAGGATCCCGTGCTCGGGATCACCGCCGCCGGGGCGACGACGACGGTTCCGGTCGCCCGGCTCGCCCGCGCGTGGCGCGGCGAAAGGAGCGTCAGCTGATGCTCTCGCCCCGCGCGCTCGTGCTGCGTGCCCCCGGCACCAACTGCGACCACGAGACGGCCCACGCCTTCGAGCGGGCCGGCGCGATCGCGAAGCGGGTGCACGTGCGGGCGCTCGCCGCGAAGCCGGCGCTCCTCGACGACGTGCAGATCGTGTGCATTCCCGGGGGATTCTCCTACGGCGACGACATCGCCAGCGGCCGCATCTTCGCGCTCGAGCTGGCGCTGCGGATGGGCGACGCCCTGCACCGCTTCCGCGACCGCGGCGGCCTCGTACTCGGCATTTGCAACGGCTTCCAGGTGCTCCTGCAGGCGGGCCTCCTGCTCGCCGACGCGGCCGGCCGGCCCCGCGCCGCGCTCGCCCACAACCGCTCCGGCTCGTTCATCGACCGCTGGGTGCGGCTCGAGGTCCGCGGCCCGAAGTGCATGTTCCTCACCGGGCTCGACGCGCCGTTCGAACTGCCGATCGCGCACGGCGAGGGGCGGTTCGCCGCACGGTCGGCGGCCGACCTGGCCGCCTTCGACGCCGCCGGCCAGCTCGTGCTGCGGTACACGGCCGATCAGGCGGGCGCCTCGACCAATCCCAACGGCGCCGCGGCCGACGTCGCCGGCGCCTGCGACGAGAGCGGCCGCGTCTTCGGGCTGATGCCGCACCCCGAGCGGTTCATCGACGCCACGCAGCATCCCGCGTGGAGCGGCCGGCTCGAGGCCGGCGCGGCGGGCGCGGGGCTCGCAGTGTTCGCCAACGCCGTGAAAGCGGCCTCCTGACCGGCGGCGGCGCCGTTGACCCGGCGGAGCGCTGGCCGCTACCCTCCCCGCCCCAATCCGCCCGTTTTCTGCGGAGCACATGGCGATGCGCCGACCCCGGAGCCACCTCGCGTGCGCGGCCCTGTGCGCCTGCGCGGCCGCCGGCTGCAGGTTCACGCCCTCGGCCGACGAGGGCCGGGGCTGGCCGCACGCGACGCCCGCCGCGGCCGACGGAGCGGCGCCCATCGTGCAGCGGCCCGCGCCGAAGACGGTGCCTCTGGAGATCGTCTTCGCCCGTGCCGACGACCGCGACGCCGCCTGGCAGGACGAACTCTGGGCGACCGCCGACGAGCAGGCCTTCGACCGCGCGCTGCGCGGGCGGCTGGCCGCCAACGGGCTGCGGGTGGGGCTGCTGACCGGGCAGCCGCCCCCCGAACTCGCCGCGCGGCTGGCGCCCGCCGCGGCAGGCGCCGAACCCGACGCTGTTCCGGCGGGCCCGGCCGACCGGCCCCCGGTGCTGCGCAGGTTTCTCAGGCTGCTGCCGGGCCGCCACACCGAGGTCGTGGCGGCGACGGGGCTCGAGGAGGTGATTCTGCTCGAGCACGACGGCGGCGAGGTGCACGGCGCGACGTATCACGACGCCAGCGCGTACTTCGCGCTCAGGGCCTGGCCCGCCGCCGACGGACGGGTGCGGATCGAACTCGTACCCACCGTGAGACACGGGCCGCTCGAGCGGACGTGGGTCGGCGAGGAGGGGGCGTTCCGACTCGAAGCGGGCCAGGGTCGCGCACCGTTCGAGCGTCTCGCGTTCACCGCCACGATCCCGCAGGGGGGCACGTTGCTCGTCGGCGGCTGCGGTACCGCTTCGTCGACGGTCGGCGACGCGTTCTTTCGGGATCGCACGGCGTCGGGGCAGTGCCGCCGGCTGCTCGCGATCCGGCCACAGGGTCGGACGGCCGATCCACGTTTCGCTACCGCGGGTTTCGCAACCGCGGGTTTCGCCACCGCGGGGTTCGCCGACGACGACGGCCCGACGCCGTCCGCGGCCGATTGACGCGGGGCAGGGCAAGCTGAGCCGACCCTGCGGGCTGGCGGTCGCCGGCCCGCGCGGCAGGCTGCGGTATCTGAGCAGCCCGCACGCGGGCCGCGCGGACGGGGTGGGCGTGCGCTCCGGAGGCGGTCGATTCAATTGACCGCGGGAGGACGCCGGCCGGTCGGCCGTCGGTTGCCCGACATGAAAGCCCGTCGGATGACCGCACCGCGACCCACGAACCACGCGACTCGATCGACGCGCCCCCGGGCGGCCACGGTCTTCGCCGCCGCGTTTCTCGCGGGGGCGGCGGCGGCCGTGGTGGTCAATCGGGCGCTCGACGTCCGCCTCGCGCAGCGGCAGCCGCGGGTGGAAAGCGAACCGATCTTCGTGGCCCTGCGGTCGCTGCCGCAGGGCGCTCCCGTGACGGTCTGGGACGTGGCCCTGCGCGACTGGCCCAAGGCGATGCTCCCCGCGGCGGCGATGCGGCCGCGGGACTCCTTCGAGGGCCTGGTGCTCAGACACCCGGTGCGCGAGGGGCAGCCCGTGCTCAGCGTGCAGCTCGTGAGGGCCGCGGCGCCCGACGAGGCCCAGATGGCCGGCGTGACGCCGCCCGCGCCACAGACGGTCGGCGGATCGACCGATCAGCCCGATCTCTGGAGCCCCGGGGAACCGCCGTCGGCTCCCGTTCACCAGCCCCCGCCTTCCGCGGCCCCGACCGGCGACGCCATGACCGCCATGACCGCCATGACCGCCCTGACCGCCGTGGTGCCCTCTCCCACGGCGGCCGCGGAAGCGACGTCGCAGCCGGCGGGCGTCGTGAGCAGCGGGCCGCAGCCCGTGGTGGACGCACCGGTCGTGGTGTCGACGCACCCGGCCACCGACATCGACCCCGCGGTCGACGCGCGGGGCATCGAGCCATTGAGAGCCCCTGCACAGCCGCCGATGCGGTACCTCGTGGTGCCGGAGCGGATCGCGCTCGAAGCCGACCGCTCGTTCGTACCCGCCGTCCGGGAGACCATGCAGGATTCCGACACCGGGGCGGCGTCTCCCGAGCCGCCCCGGAAACCCGTGCCGCCCGTCCAGCAGGCCCGCGTCACGCGGCCGGCCGAGCCAGCCGCCACCGGCCGCCCGGGCCAGGCGCCGCGTCCACCCCGCTCGGCGGCCGGGCAGACCGGGCCGGCGCGGCAGCCCGAGAAGGCGTCGTTCTTCCGCTCGTGGCTCCCCGGCCTCTCCCTCGGCATGGGCGCCGTCGAGCAACAGCAACGGCAGCAGCCACCGCAGCAGCAGCCGCGCACCGCAGCGGGCACCGCCCGCCAGCGCTAGAATTTGTTCGTCGTGGTGGGGCCGCGGCCC
>RGVT01000440.1 GCA_010027105.1 Planctomycetia bacterium | reverse complement strand
TTTTTTAATTATTTATTTGTTGTTGTATATTGTATCCATTCTCCAAGATTATAATTTTAAATAACTATATATTTTTTATAACTGTAATGTTTTATTTTTATTAATATGATATTTGATATTTAATATTCAGTGTCTTTTTTCATTTATAAATGATGAATGTAGATATTTTTTTTTTTTTATTCATTAAATGAATTAGATGAATTATATAAATTATATAGTAAAACACTTTTGGAATTTTTTCTTTAACTTGTTTTTTTTTTATTCTTAATAATAATGTTCGACTAACTAACAATGTTTAATTTATGTTGTTCATTCTCTTTTTTTTTAATACAGAAACATAAATAAAACGCAAGATGAGCACTACAACAATTTCCATCATATCATGGAACGTTCTTTCTCAAGATTTAGTGCAACCTCAAATGGATGCATGGTGTAAAAAAGGACCCTTTTATCCATCAGATGAAATATTTGATGATAAATACAGATATGAGAAATGGAAAAAACAAACACTACAATGGATGAAAGAAGAACAAATAATTTCCTTTCAGGAATTACCAGATTATTGGTATTTTAAGTTTGAAAAAGAAGAAAAAATCAATTGTAGAGAGCAGTATCATATTATTATAAAATTCTATCCTTGTATATTTGATTCAAGAATGTCTGTCGCTCTTTTTATCCCTAAAAACAAATATACTGTTATTGGAGAAATTTGTATTTCTATGGAAGAATTATTTTATAATGATGAACATGACGAAATACAGAAAAAATGGTCAGAAGAAGAAATGTCATTTTGGAGACAAAAACGAAAACCACATCCATTTTTGTCTGTTCATGTCAAAACCAAAGATGATGAGAAAAAAAATATTATTATTTCTACTTCTCATTTTCCTTGTTGGTTTTACATGCCAAATATCATGTCATATATATTAAAAAAATGTATTGATTCTCTTCTTTCTTGGAGTTTTTTTTTATTTGAAAAAAACCAAAAAAAAATACATTGGGCTTTGTTTGGAGATTTCAATATGATGCCCAAAGAAGTGAACGATACTATTTCCTCCTATTTTATATCATCACAAGATGAATCTCGTAAGGATGCTGCTGAAATATATACTTTTTTTACGGAAGAAAGTAAAGAATGCACAACAATATGCGTAGGAAATAGGGATCCCGACCAACCTTATAATAAGAATTGTTTTTTTGGATGTTTAGATCACATGGTATGGGGAAAAATAGGAGGAGCTCCTGAAGGAGAAGAAAAAGATATGGTAAAATGTTTGTCTAAACTGCCTTTTGCTCCCGACAATATGGAAATGTGGAAAAAAGAAATGTATTTACCGTGTCATTCGTTTGAGTTTTATCCAGATGTCATTCCTAATCAAAATTGTATATCAGACCATTATCCTCTGTTATGGAGTATAACAATCAATTAATGGTTGCTGTTGTTGTTCTTGTTTATATCAATCCATCCATATGTTGTTCTTTCCATAATATAATAATATAATAATATAATAATATAATAATATAATAATATAATAATATAATAA
>RGVT01000439.1 GCA_010027105.1 Planctomycetia bacterium | reverse complement strand
TGATGGTGATCGACGACCACATCAACCTGATGCACGACAACCCGCTCGTGGGCATCAACGACGAGCGGCTCGGGCCGCGGTTTCCCGACATGTCGGCCCCCTACACGCCGCGGCTGGTCGACGAGGCGCTCGCGGTCGCCCGGCGGGAAGACTTCGTGGCCCACCGGGGCGTCTACGTGGCCGTCACCGGCCCCAACCTGGAGACGCGGGCCGAATACCGCTTCCTGCGTGGGATCGGCGCCGACGTGGTCGGCATGTCGACGGTGCCGGAGGTGATCGTGGCGGTGCACGCGGGGCTCGAGGTGCTCGGCATCTCGGTGGTCACCGACATGTGCCTGCCCGACGCGCTCGAGGTGGCCACGGTGGAGAAGATCCTCGCCGTGGCCCGCGCGGCGGAGCCGAAGCTGCGGGCCCTCGTCGCGCAGGCGGTGCGCTCGGCCGGACCGGGCGTCGTGAGAAAAGCGTGAGCGCCGCAACGCCCCGCATTCGAGGCTGAATAGCCGTTGTTGCGTTCATTTGACCCGGCCGCCCGCCGCGGGATATCCTCGCCTCCCTCCGCAGCTTCAGCAGCCGGCCAGCGACCGCAGGACGCCGCTCCATGCAGACCTCGAAGCGTGCCCCGCTCACGACGCTGATCGTGCTCGCAACCGCGTGCTGCGCGGGCGACGGGGTGACGCATGCTCAGGCTCCTCAGGCTCCCCCGGGCACGTGGCTGAATTCCGGGACGACGGATTCCACCACTTACACGACCGGCACGACCGGTACGACAACCGTTTCGGCGTTCTCGGCCTATCTGAACTTTTCCGAACAGCCGATTCTATCCGGTACGCAGATCCGTTATGTGGTCACCAACCCCTTCTGCTCCTCCACCACCACGAACGGGAGCAACAGTGGCAGCGGGTATCAACTCGCATCGGGATCCAACGCATCCGGCGGGCCGTATTTGCAACTGCGGCCTGGTTCGGGGGGCGCATGGCCGGCGACGATCTCCGGCTCGTCGTCGCCCCGCCTGCAAATCGTCATGCAGGGCAACCAGGCCGGCCGTCCTCCGGCCTACCAGCCACAGCCCGACTATCTGTTCGACGTGAAGTCGATCCAGTTCGGCACGCGGTCCGGTCAAAACGGGCCCACGACGCTCGCCCTGCGGTCGGATGCCGACAAGTTCTCCACCACGCTCGTTTCCGCGACCGTCGCGACCGGGACGTGGCAGGCCTTGAATTTCGCGGTCGCCGACACCTTGACGCGAGATCGCGGCTTCGCGATTTACGGGCTTGGCGGATCAGGCACTTCCAACAACGGCTGGCAGATCGACGATCTGCTCGTGTCGGGCTCGCTGTACACGACCCAAGGCTATGCCCTGCAGACACGGTCGTTTGGACTCCAGCAGGTTGGCTCCGCCACGTTTGCCGGCGATTTCAGTGTCGCCGGAACGGCCCTGTTCAACGTCGTTGCGGGGGGTACGCTCACCGCGAGTGGAGCCATTTCAGGGATCGTCGGCGGAGTGCAAAAGGATCTCGCCGGGACGCTCGTGCTCTCCGGCAGCAA
>RGVT01000438.1 GCA_010027105.1 Planctomycetia bacterium | reverse complement strand
CCGCCGTCGGGCAGTTGCGCGAGCGGATGGGCCCCGCCCGCCCCGACCGGCCACGCCCGAAACCACCGGTTGAGAAGCGGCGGCGCGTCGAGCGCCGGCTCCTGGGCGCTCGCGGGCCGCGGGCTCGCGAGCGCTGCGGCCACGGCAACTGTCAGGACCGCGGCCAGGAGCCAGATCTGCGTCGCCGTACTTCTCATCCGATTCGTTGTACCCGACGCGCCCGCCCGGCCTCAGGCAGACCAGAGCGACGCGAGCCGGGATCGACGAATCCGAACATCATGCGTCGCCAGAGGCATCCCCATGGCCCGCGCCGTCGCGACGATCAGCCGGTCGGCGGGGTCTTGATGAAACGTGGCTGGAAGACGGGTCATTTCCACGACCACGGCCGGACCGATGGGAACCACCCTGACGGTCGCCGGCGAGGCCGCGATCCGCAGCCATTCCGCCAGATCGTCGTCGAGCCGCAAGCGTCCCACCTGCACGAGCAATGCCAGTTCCCACAGGCTGATGTCGCAGACGGCGGGACGCTCGCCACTCGGCAGGCCGTCCAAGGCGTCGCGTTCGCGGGCCGGGAGCCGGGAGTCCCCGAGCATCCACCACACCCAGACATGCGTGTCGAGCAGAACGGGCTGCGTCATCGCAGGGCTTCGATGTCGGCTTCCTTGACGACGCTCGCGAACGGATCCCCCGTGAACGTGCCCCGGCCGCGAAGGGCGAGCCACGGTTTCCCCACGTCGGCCGGCACGACCCGCGCCACAGGTCGCCCGCGTTTCAGGATGACGAGTTCCTCGCCGGTGCGGCTGACCTGGTCGAGCAGTCGCAGGCAGCGGGCCTTGAATACGCTGGCGGAAATCCTCATGCGACCAGTGTACATGACCAGTGTACGACTCGTCAAGCCGGCGGTCGCGGTCGCAACGACCGCGTCTGGGGCATTTCGTGCGGGGCCGCGGGCGAAGGATTCGGCAACGTCGCAGCAACCGCCCACGGCCGCTCATGCATATATCATTTGATATAAGCACCATCTGATAGATGGCGAGCGGGCGACCAGCGACGTAGTTTCTTCTGGAGTGACGGTTCGTCTTGGGGCGGGACTCGACCCTCCCCCGGGCGGATCGATCTTTTCCGGGAACTCGTCCATGCTCGCTGTGGCATCGCCCACGCCGACGCAACGCTTCGTGCGAATGCTGCGCGCCGCGGTCTTCGTCGCCGCGTGCGCGTTCGCGCTGCCGTCGGCGCACGCGCAGGTGACGTGGAGCGGATCGAGCGGCCTGTGGAACGCGAGCAACGCCTGGCTCTCGACGCTCTCGACGACCGGCACTTTCAACAGCGCGCTCGTCTTCACGGGCACTACCTTCACGTCGAGTACGAACAACTACTCCACCGGCACCGCCACGAGCATCACGTTCGACTCGGCGGCGAGCGCCTTCACGCTCTCCGGCAGCACCTTCACGCTCACCGGCAACGTCACGAACAGCTCGTCGAATCTCCAATCGATCGCCAACAACATCGCGCTCGTGGGCAACTCCACCGTCACCGGCACGAGCGTCACGCTCTC
>RGVT01000437.1 GCA_010027105.1 Planctomycetia bacterium | reverse complement strand
GGGCACCCCCGCCACGATCAACGGCGACGGCCGCTACGTCCGCGACTACGTGTTCGGGCCCGACGTCGCGGCGGCGAACGTGACCGCGCTCACCCGCGACCTCGAGGAGGTCGCACCGGGAACGCTCACGAGCCTGAACATCGGCACAGGGATCGGCATCGACGTCAACCAGTTGGAGACGGTCGTGCGCGGCGAGGTGGCCCGGGTGCGCGCCGCCCGCGGCCTGGGCGACCCGCTGCCCGGGCCCGTCCACGGCCCGGCCCGGCCCGGCGACCTGCGGTCGAATCTCGTCGCGCCGGACCGCGCGGCCGAGGTGCTCGGCTGGCGGCCCACCGTGGCCTTTGCGGCGGGCGTCGCCCGCACCGTCGCGTGGTTCGCCGCCCGCACGGAACCCGGCGTGCACGCCCCGGCCGCTGGATCCTAGCGGGAGGTCGCGGCGTCGAGCCCGGCCGTCGCGCCGGTGCAGATCCGGCGCATCAGCGCCGGCGAGGCGAGATAGTGCGGAAACCCATGGGTGCGGCCGACGACGTTCGTGGCGTCGACGCTCGAGAACGCCACCTCCGGCGGCATCCAGCGCCGCGGCATCCCCACGTAGCCCAGCGCCTCGGCCCGCTGGCCGCAGTCGAGCAGCGGGAAGAACCGCAGGGCGTCGTCCGTGGAGTTCGTCAGCAGCGTCAGCCGGTCGAGGCCGGCGAGCGTCTCGCGATACGGGCCGCGCGGCGCGAGGGCGTCGCAGCGGATCGCCGCCGCGATGAACACGACGTTGACCGGGCCCGGGCGATCCGACCAGCGGTGAACGTTGCCCCGGCCGGTCCGCTCCGCGGCAGCGAGATCCTCGAACGCTTCGAGCGTGATGATGGCGCCGTAGCTGTAGCCCACGATGGCGAGTGGCCGGCACGGTTCGAGCTGGCCGAGCAGCCAGGCGAGGTAGTGCCCCTCGCTGAACGCCCGCTCGTACTTCGCGCGGCCGTCCCGGAGGAGGATCCCCTGCTGCTCGCTCGGCCAGGAGTAGATCACCGTGCGGAGGTTCCGGTTGGCGCAGGCATCGGCCCGCCGCGCCAGGTCGAGGCCCTGCTGCCGAGCGACGGCGTGGTCGTAGCGGTTGCCGTGGATGAACACCATCACCGGCTTGAGCGGATCGCTGAGCAGTCCCGCGAGGTCGGCCCGCTCCCAGGCCGTGCCGTCGTCCCGCAGCCGCTCGACGCGAAACCGCACCGTCTCGGGCAGCCGCCCCGTGCAGGGAAGCCCGCGGCTGCTCACCACCCACACGTCCGGAGCCGGATCCGGGCGGGCAGTCTCGGCTCCCTCGAGACGCGGGTGCCAGACGGCGATCCCGATCGTGAGGACCGCGAGCGCGGCGACGAGCAGGCGGACGGCGGAGCGGAGCATGGCTGCATCCATGGCCGGACGAAACACGGAGGCGACGCTTCTCCGTCACGCTGGTCCGTGGCGGCGAGAAGTCGCTCAACCGTAGCACGTGGCGGCCCGCGCCGCGGCCGGGCGAGGGTGCGGAGCCGGTGGTCGGTCGCGTTGGCAGCGTGGCGATCGGCACGCCCGCT
>RGVT01000436.1 GCA_010027105.1 Planctomycetia bacterium | reverse complement strand
GCGGCCCGCGCGGGCCGCGAGCGCCACCTCCACGGCCGAGAGATCGATGTGCGACGGCACGACCACGAGGTTTTCACCCGCCGGCACGCACGCCGCCGCCAGCGGCTCGCCGCCCACGAGCACGTCGTACGCGGTGAGGGGCTGCGTGCCCGGCGTCACGCCGACGTGGAGCGTGGCATGGGCCTGGGGGTCGAGGTCGACGAGGCACACCCGGCGGCCCGAGCGCGCGAGCCCCACGGCGAGGTTCACGGCCGTCGTCGTCTTGCCGACGCCGCCCTTCTGGTTCGCCACGGCGATCGCGCGCATGCCCGTCCTCGCTCCGGCCCCGCGGGACAGTCCGCGGGCGGGGGAAGATAGGCCCGGCCGCGGCCGGCCAAAAGACCGATTTCGAAGGGGATTCAGCGGGGTGTTCAGAGCCCACCGACCCATTTTCGCAGGCCGCGGGCGATGCGGCCGAGCCCCACGCGGCCGGGCCTCCCCACCACGGCCAGGCTGCCCCCGTCGTCGAGATCGACGACGAGCGTGGCGGTTGCGCCCGCCGGGTCGGTGAACACGAGCGCCGCGTCCCACGCCGCCTCGGGCAGCCGCCCCCCGGCCGCCGGCCGCCAGTCGAAGTTGGCGTCTTCCACGAGGCCGCGCCGCAGGTGCACGAGGCCCCGGGCGGCGGAAACGTCGCGGGCGTCGACGGCGACGAGCCGGCCGGCGGCGGACCCCGGCGCCACCACGAGCAGTTCCACGCGCGGCGCGGCGACGACGAGCCTCGCGACCTCGGGCCCGTAGAAGGCGAGGCAGCGCCTCGTCTGCAGCCGCTGGTAGGCGATGCCCGTCGCGGCGGCCGCGAGGCCCAGGAGCACGATCCCCACGACGAGCGACCGCCCCCGCACCGGCGAGGCCGCGACGGCTGGCGGAACGGCTGGCATGGCGGAATCCTCGACGCTCGGATGATCGCGGGGCTGCGGAAGGTATACTCCGGCCGATCCCGTTCCTGAAAATGCCGCGGAGCGCCGCCGATGCCGAACGTCCTCGATCCCTACCGTGAAGCGCTGGTCGTCGAACACCACACCCTCTGGTCCGACGACTACGACGACTGGTCGCCGGCCGACAAGGCCCGGGTCGAGGCCCTCCTCCACGCCAGCCCCGCCGAGGCGGCGGACCTCGACTACGTCCGGCAGCACACCGGCTTCGCCCGCGTGATCACCGTCACCCCGGCCGACCTCGAGCGCGTGAGCGTGGCCTGACCGTGTCGACCCGCACGATCCGCCTCCGGCTCGACGGCACGGCGGCAGCCGACCGCTCCTACGACATCGTCGTGGGGCGGGGCGTGATCGCCGGCATCGGTTCGGCGCTCGCCGCTGCATCGGCCCGACGCAGCCTGGTCGTCGCCGACGCCAACGTCGCCGGATCGCACGGGGCACGCGTTCTTGACTCGCTGCGCGCGGCCGGCATCGATGCCGCGGTCGTGGCCGTCCCCCCGGGCGAAGCCTCGAAGTCGGCCGCGGAGGCGGCCCGCCTGTGGGGCGAGTGCGGGCGGCTCGCCATCGACCGCCGCACGCACGTGGTGGCCGTGGGGGGCGGCGTCGTCGGCGACCTCGCCGGCTT
>RGVT01000435.1 GCA_010027105.1 Planctomycetia bacterium | reverse complement strand
GGATGTTCTGTGGTGCTTGTCGTTGTGTAAGGATGTTCTGTGGTGCTAGTATAAGGATGCTCCGTAGTGGTCGTTGTTGGTTTGTGTTGATTACTATATCGAGAAACAGAGAAAATAAAATAACAAGAAAATATGAATAATATAAAAATAATACTATAACAAATAAAGGAATCGATAAAAAATCTGCTGTCTGTGCTGTGTTCCATAATATTAAGCTATATTATTTATTATTGATTGATAAATTTTTTGTTTTTAATTTTTATAATATAAAAAAAAAAAAATTCAATAAATTTTCTTTTTAATATTATAAAAATTAAAAACAATATTCTACTATTTATCTCATTAACTATATAAAATAATAATCACTAATATAAGAAAAAAAATATATTTTTTTTTTTTCAATTGATCATCATTATTCTGTGTTAATAGAAATTAATCAACCAAGAAAGGATAGATAATATCCATATCAAATATATCAATTTGTTCTGGGAACATTTCATGAAACAATACCATTTGCTTCAGTAACAAACTAAAAATAAAAAATGGGTTTTTATAACCGTTATTATAGAAAACTTGAAAAAAGGAAATTAGAAATATATGATACAAACAAGGAAAAAATAAAAGAATAATTATTTTATTCTGTTTTATCATTATCTATTATTATTTATCATTATCTATTATTATCTATTATTATTTATCATTATCTATTATTATCTATTATTTATCATTATCTATCATTATCTATCATTATCTATCGTTTTTATAATGAAAAGAAGATTTTTTTTTTTTCTTGTCGATGGTAAAAATAATATTAAAGTTTATTCTAAAATTGTTTCGATGTCGGATATGAAACGTTTAACGAATTATTATAGATAACCAACCACTAAAAGCTAGCGTATATATTAAATATGAGATTTTTTTTTTTGATATAGATACTCCTATTATTCTCAAACAATGATAACATAATAACTACTACTCATTTCACATATAATTCAACTGGTCTAATGTGGATCACGAATCATGTAAGTGGTGAAATAAATCCTGTGGTATATGTGCAATTAAAACCGCAAACATCGACTCGAGCCAGTTACGGGTGCTGGTTTTTTAATATTCTATCGGCATACAAATTACAATGCTGTAAAAATGTATATTATGGTTCAACAGGGATTGGTGTAACTAGTGGTAATACTGGTTGGTTATACCGGTGATATACGTCCTTTCTTTTTTTTTTTTTTTTTGGTAAAAAATCCCAATGCAATTCCATTATTACAAGAAAACCCTAAAAAGAAAGATTTGTGGTGCAATTTCTATTTGAATTCTAATCGTAATGCGAACGATCTTTTACAGAAACATTTTTATAACATTTGTTGGTGTGCTTTATGCCTTAATCCTAATAGTATCTACCCCGTTATTACGGTCAATTGAAATCGATCTCTCAATAAAATCCACATCATACAATAATAATAATGCATAGCACATAGCAAATAATAATAATGCACGCAACACGATACAATAATAGCAACAGTTCTATTGTATCCCTGATTAATGTAAAGCACTTTATAATGTGATAATGTGATAATGTGATAATGTGATAATGTGATAATGTGATAAT
>RGVT01000434.1 GCA_010027105.1 Planctomycetia bacterium | reverse complement strand
TTGGCCACCGGCGGCTCCCAGTGGAGCACCTTCGAGTAGGGCTTCATCCAGGGGAGCGCCTGGGCGCGGGAGTGCCAGAAGCCCTCGAGGTCGGCGGCGGCCTCGTCGTAGAGCTTCTTGTAGTCGGCGAGCGACCCGATCCGGGCCTTGCGGGAAAACTCCGCCGGCGGCGGAAACACGCGGTCTTCCTGCATCACGCTGGCCACGCGGCCGGCTGCCTTTTCTGGCGCTGCCATGAATCTCGTCCCCCGTCGCTGGAAAAAGGTGACAGTCACCATTTGCGGCAAATGGTGACTGTCACCTTTTTCCCATTCCCAAGGAGCCCCGGCAAGGGGCCACCCCGGGGAAAGCCGTCAACGCTGCTCGCGCGACGGAAAGATTTCCCGAAGGTTGACGGCCAGGCCTGGCAGCGCTGCCGACGCGAGCACGTCGGCCTCATGCATGATCAAGACCGGTGTGGCCGGACGGTGAATGCTGATCGTTCGGCTGGACGGATCGATCGCCCATGCCTCGCGGCATCCAGCGTCGAGCCATGCCTGGAGCTTTGCCTCGGCACGGGCACGGGCGGCAGCGTCGTGCAGATCCGAAGGCGACATCACCTCGACGGCCAGATCGGGAGCACCTTCGAAATATCCCACGGTTCGCCCTCGCGGCACCCGCGCTGCTGCCACGAAGGCCGCATCTGGCGCCCGCACCGTGTCCGGCGACCGCGACAGCAAAAAACCTGTTTCGGCAGCCGTCACAACGCCGAGGGCCCTCGCCGACACAAATGCGTGCAGGATCGCCGCGATGCGCTGCGTGAGCACCCCGTGTTCGAACCCCGCTGGAGACATCATCACGATCTCTCCCCGCACGAGTTCGCAAGGCCCGAGATCACCTGCGGCCAGCAGATCCTCCGCGGTGGCAGCCCCGCAGCCGGGATTGACGAACGTCGACGCCATCTGTCGCCTCCAATTCGAGCGGGCACATCAAACCTCGTGAATGGTCGATCACTGACTGCCGCAGAACAATAGGTGTATATTTGTACATCTTTTTACAGTGGCGTCAAGGCTCCGTCTGTCTTCCGCACGTGGGCCCGATCACGCAAACGGGCTCGAGTCGACGCCGTCGCCGCCGGTGAGGATTCCGATCGTGGGCTTGGATGGCGGCATGGAAGTCACGCGTCGTCAGCCCGCCCGACGGCCGTTGTCGCCGGCATCGCTGCCATCATCCAGTCGCCCCGCCGCATGGTCGAGCGACACGATCAACAGCGGCTCGAGCACCGACCATGTGTCGTCGGCTGCCCCCACGATCACGCGCCTCGGCGTCAGGGCCACGAAGTCCGGATGCGGGACGGGCAGCGCACGGCCATCCGCCAGCCGGATCGTGAAGGGCACGAAAGGCTGCGAATGAAGTGCGCCCCGGACGCCAGCGATGTCCATGAGCGATCGACTCCAGAGCGACGATTGCGCCGAATTCCAATACTATACAAACGTATTCATCGGTGTCAACGAGCCGGTGGCGAAGGGCCCGACTCGCATCATTCGCGCTAGGGGCACCGATCAACGATACTCACCCCGGGCGGCAGGCCGCCGGCCACGGGCACCCAGCGCATGGTGCGTCGCTCCGCCTTTCGGCGG
>RGVT01000433.1 GCA_010027105.1 Planctomycetia bacterium | reverse complement strand
ATGATGCATGATGAGAATAGTCATAAAAAAGAAAATAAGAACAAAAAAAAATATTCTTTTTTTTCTTACAAATCGTCGGACCCTATTCCCTATTCTCCTTCTTCTCAAATACCTATTGGTGATCAATATAAATGGCAGTTTATACGAAGTGCATCCCAGACATCTGCAACAACTTTGCAATTGTATGTACAACCTCGTTTAAATGCTCCTAATAAATTAACATCGTCTTCTATACTTTTTCAAGAAAAATGGAGGCAATTTAATCTATCCCCCGAAAATGGGGATGCATTTCATCGTCAAAATGATGGTTATTTATTGAGTGTTGGAGAAGTAGATACATGGCTACAAGATATCATTCAAAAATATATCCAAGCGACTTTACCTGCAGCCAAGCCTTTTCAAAAATATATTCAACAATATTTTGTATCTGCGGACCATAATCGTGACGAGATTGCCACATTAATGATCTATCCTCAGTCCTCCACTTCTGAAAAATTATCCTCTGCTATTGTTTATTTTATAGATATCATTTTTTCAGAAAAAGAATATAGTTAAAAATATTGTTCAAGAAAAAATAAAGAGAGGAATATCCTATCCATCCCACACATCCATGCTAAAAAAAAAAAGAAGATTATGTTGCGAATATTAAAACAATAATTTTAATATTCTTAAAATGAATAACGAACGATAAAAGAAATTTTCTCACTATCATCTATACTTCTAATTATTGAAATGTTCGTAGGTATGTATGTATGTGTGCCATCTGTTATAAGTATATGAATATATGGTATATGAGTAGATGTCATCTGTTGTTATAAGTAAGTATCCATCTGTTATCCATCTGTTGTCATAAGTAAGTATGCCATCTGTTGTCCATCTGTTGTCATAAGTAAGTATGCCATGATTTGATTTTATTGCAATCGTTCATTATTTTTTTCATTATTCCACTTTTCAGAATGTATTTTCTTATTCTTTTATTCTTTTTTTGTCATTATTATTTAAAGCACATTCGATATAATCATCTCCACTTCGTGCAGAATTTTTTTTTACGATTTCTACAATTTGATTGCATAAATGAATATTTTCTATTTTATTGGATTGAAAGATTTGCATTACTTTTTGCTCGACCTCTTTTTTTTTAGGACGAACTAATTTTTTTTTTATAGTAAATACACAATCTTCAAAACGCATAGCTGGATGGTTCTTTTCATGCATATATTTTAGAATATCATTTTCAATCGCATGAAGCTCTTGATTAATTTTTTTTATCCTTTGTAAAATGGGTTTCATATCTCTTTGTATTGAATTTTTCTCTGTTAATTTTCTTTTAAATTCTCTCATCTTTCCAAAAATATATCTTTGTTGTTCTTCTGTTGTCGTTATTTCATTCATTTTTTTTTCCAAAAAATAAAAAAAAAAATATTTCAGATCCTTTTTTTTTTTCTTATTTATTATTCACTTCTTTAAATAATTCGAACAAAAAGCATACATTTTTACTCTACATAATTTTATATTTTCTTGATACAACAAAAAAAAAAGAAATGAACAGTTTAAAAATACGAATTATCAATTTGTATAGATGATGTTATGTTTATAATAATTTGTAAAAATAAAAAAAT
>RGVT01000432.1 GCA_010027105.1 Planctomycetia bacterium | reverse complement strand
GATGATGTGGTGCTCGTAGTTCTTGTTGATGAAGTCGATCAGGCTGGCGAGCGTGGTGCTCTTGCCCGAGCCGGTGGGGCCCGTGACGAGAAACAGGCCGCGGGGCCGCGTGACCATCCGCTTGCACACGTCCGGCACGCCGAGCTGCTCGGGCGTGAGCATCTTGTTGGGGATCTGCCGGAGCACCATCGCCACGGTGCCGCGCTGCTTGAACACGCTGACGCGAAACCGGGCCATGTCGCCGAAGGCGAAGCCGAAGTCGGAGCCCCCCTTCTCGGCCAGCTCGGCCTGGCAGCGCTCCGGCGTGATCGACTTCATGAGGCCGTTGGTGTCGTCGGCGGTGAGCACCTTGGTGGCCTGCGGCCGCATGTGGCCGTCGATCCGGAACACCGGCGGGATCCCGGCCGTGATGTGGATGTCGCTCACGCCGCTCTTCACCGCCGCGGTGAGGAGTTTGTCGATCTGGATCGTGCCCTCGGCCACGCGGGGCCTGAGCACCTGCTGCGTGCCTGCGGCGTCGGGGGGCAGGGCCGCGCCCTCCTCGCGCCGCACGTCGAGCTCGAGCGGGGCGTCGGAGAGGAAGCTCGGCTTCTCGGGCTCCGGCTCGGTGGTGGGGGCGAGCACCAGGACCTTGGCCCCCGAGACGTCGACGAGCTTGCCCAGGTAGCGGGCGCCGGCCGCGCTGAAGAAAAACTTGGCCGGGTCGGCATGCTGCGGCATGATCGACTCGGCCATCGCGAGCACCTCGTCGGCCGGGAAGGGGCGGGTCTTGAGCGGCCGGAGCTGGTCGTTGATGCGCAGCATCGGCGGCGCGCCTCCGGAGAGCCGCAGCTCGGTGGCGCCGTTGTCGAGGGCCACCTTGAGCAGCTTCTCGACCTGCTGCGCGGCGGGGGAGGGGGCGGCCGTGCTCATGGGGATTCCTGACGGAGGCGAAACGGGCGGCGGAGGCTCCCGGGACGGCGAAGCCGGACGTCCGGCCGAGACCCTCCACGGGAAATCATATTCTGCCGCGCCGCGAAAATCGCGCACAGTTCCCGGCGGACGGGAAGAAAGAAGGCTCGCCACGGCAGGACGCCCGCCACGCGACCGGCCGGCCCCTGACAGCCGCCGATCGAGACTCCTGGATTATGCCCCGGATGTCATCGGCTCGGCAAGCGGCGGTTGTGCGGCCAAAATGTCGGGAGCGGGGGCTCGCCCCGCGGAGGGCGGCGATCCGGCCGCGCCGCCGGGGGGCGGAATCACGCCGCACCCGGAAAAGGCCGAGTCGGCGGGGTCACTCCTCGACCTTCTTGGCGACGCGGAAGACCTCGTCGAAGGTGGTGATGCCCCGCAGGACCTTCTGGACGCCGTCGTTGAACATCACGTTCATCCCCTGCGACACCGCCGCCAGCCGGATCTGGGTGGTGGGGGCCCCCTGGAAGGCCAATTCCCGGATCTTGCTCGTCATCACCATCAGCTCGAAGATCCCGAGGCGGCCCTTGTAGCCCGACTTCTGGCAGTGGGCGCAGCCGCGGCCCTTCATGAACGTGGCCCCCTTGAGCATGTCGGGCGTGACGCCGGCCAGCTCGAGCTGGGTGTCGAGCGGCTGGAAGGGCTGCTTGCATTTCGGACAGTTGACGC
>RGVT01000431.1 GCA_010027105.1 Planctomycetia bacterium | reverse complement strand
ATGAACAACGACATAAACAACCTAATGCTATTTGCAACGAACAAGGAACACAAGCAATACGAGTGGGGCAGTCATATTCAACCACTTTGGCAACCATCACACCTTTTGAATACACAGGAGTAATTTTTTGTCCAACCGTTTCAACAGGTTGTTTTGTCGCAAGGAGAAATGGAAAAATATTTATTACAGGTAATAGTGGTTTCCCAAAGTCGCACAATATAAGTAAAGCCATAAATAAAATGAATGGAGTTGAATTTGAAGAAATACCTGCAAGTGGTGTTGGTTTTATGAAACCCGAAAGTGATGATTGGAATGTTACAAAAAATCAATTAGTACAAAAAGGTGAAAGTTCAGAAGATGCAAAAAAATGGGAAGGTTGGGGAAGTGCTTTGAAACCTGCAAATGAACCTATTGTACTTGCACGAAAGCCATTAGAAAAAGGTTTAAGTATTGCTGAAAATGTATTAAAATGGGGTACAGGGGCAATAAACATTGATGCAAGTAGAATTGGTAATGAACTTATTAAAGGTCAAAAGGCAGGTCAAGGTTTTAATAATATAAAAGGTTTTGGAGTAAATACTAAAAAAGGCGATGAAAATGCGAAAGAATATATCAGCGAAGATGTCAATGGTCGTTTCCCTGCAAATTTTATTATGACACACCACCCCGATTGTGAACGTATCGGAATCAAAAAAGTTGGTAGTGGAAAAGAAGGCGGATATAATTACGAGGGGAATGTTTACAATGTTGAAGGTTTTGTACCAAATAATTCTCCGACTGCAAATTCAAATTATGGGCAAGAAATAATTGAAAATTGGGAGTGTGTTGAAGATTGTCCTGTTAAAATACTTGACGAACAAAGTGGTACATTAAATCAGCAAGGAGTATGCAAAACTGACAATAAGAGTGGTTGGCAAAATAATTTTGTAGGGGGCGGTGGAGTAAATGCAGTTGAACGGAAATTGTATTTAGACAAAGGTGGTGCAAGTCGTTTCTTTTATATCGCAAAAGCAAATAAATGGGAACGGAATTATGGATTACAAGAATTTGAAAATAATAAACCGATGTATGAAAGTCATAGACCTAACTATGAAAACACAAAAGGTATAGAAACACCATACGCAGGGGCAGGAAGAACAGGTAACGAAAATAGAAATAATCATCCAACCGTGAAACCAATTAAATTAATGCAATATTTAGTTAGAATGATTACGCCACCAAACGGAATTGTATTAGACCCATTTGCAGGAAGTGGAACAACAGGAATTGCTTGTAAAATTGATGGTTTTAATTTTGTAGGACTTGAATTATCCGAAGATTATACAAAAATAGCAAATGCAAGAATAGAATCATTTCAAGAAGAAAATGTTTTTGTTGATGAAACAATTATTTATAAAAACAGAAACAAAGAAGAAGATGAAAATGATGACAACAACAAAGGTAATGGTTGGGTTCAATTAAGTTTATTTTGATATGAAAAAAGAAACAAAAAAAATTAACGATTTAAGTGAAATAAGCAAGGTATTAAGTAAAGAGCAATATCAAGAATTATGGAAACAAAAAAGATACGATTGGCGTGAACAAATTGCAAGGAAAAATAAACGATGGTTAAAGGAAAATG
>RGVT01000044.1 GCA_010027105.1 Planctomycetia bacterium | reverse complement strand
GCCTCCACCGCGGCGATCGCGTCGATCCGCTCGCCGCGCCACGGCGCCGCCATCCCCTCCACCGCCGCGGCCAGGGCCCGCGGGTCGGCGAGCGCGGGCGTGATGTCGCGGAACAGGATGCCCGGCTTGGGAAAGTCGGGAACCGGGCGGATGAACGACGCCAGATCGACGGGGGGGTGGGCGGCCACGTGGCTACGCTCCCCGCCGCAGGGCGATCGTCGCCCGCGGCACGCCGTCGAGTTCGAGCGCGAGCATCGCCAGCGTCTCCGACTCGATCTGCCGCACCCGCTCGCGGGTCAGGCCGAGCACGGCGCCGATCTCCTTGAGCGTCATCGGCTCGCCGCCCCCGAGGCCGAACCGCAGCTTGAGGATCCGTGAGGCCCGTTCGTCGAGCGTCTCGATCCGCTCGAGGACGTGCCGCATCGTGTCGCCGTCGAGGAGGACCTCGGCCGGGCACTTCATGTTCTCGTCGCGCACGATCTCGCCGAGCGACCAGCCGCCGTCGGCCTGCTCGGTCTGCGGCGCCGCCTGGTGGACGTGGATCGCCTTCTTGATGATCGGCAGTTTCTTGCGGGCCAGCCCCAGCATCCGCGCCACCTCCTCCTGCGTGGGCGTGCGGCCGAGCACGTCGACGAGCCGGGCGGTGGCCCGGCGCCACTTCGAGAGCAATTCGACCATGTAGGCCGGGATGCGGATCGTCTTGCCCGAGTTGATGAGCGCCCGCTTGATCGACTGCTTGATCCAGTAGCTGGCGTAGGTGCTGAACCGCGTGCCCACGGCCGGGTCGAACCCCTCCACGGCCCGGAGCAGCCCGAGGTTGCCCTCCTCGATCAGGTCGGGCAGCGGCAGGCCGCGGTTGGCGTAGCCGCGGGCGATGTTGACCACGAGCCTGAGGTTCGCCCGCACCATGTGGTCGCGGGCGGCGGCGTCGCCGCGGGCGATGGCGTGGGCGAGTTCGCGCTCCTGCTCGGCCGACAACAGCGACGTGTCGTTGATCTCGCGGAGATAGGTTTCGAGCGGGTTCTGGACGGCGGACGAGGGCTTGCGGCGCTTGTCTGGCATGGGACGACGACGACCTGCGGCGACGGGATGAACGGGATGGACTCGATCGAGCCGCGGACGGGCTGGCCGGAGGGCCCGCCGAGCGACCGCGACAGGACGTTGTATCGGCGGCCCGGGCGGGCAACTGGACAGGCGGGGGAAGCGGGGCGGTGCGTGCCGGCTCGGCCGGTCGTGCCGGCTGGCGCGGAGGGGCCGCCGCGGTGACGGTCGCCTCAAGCCAGCGACCAGTCGACGCGGACGAGCTCGGGCGTGGCACCGAGTCGCACGGGCACGAGCGACGTGCCGATGCCGCGCGAGACGTACATCGGCGGGCCGGCGTCGCGATACCAGCCGGCGACGTACCGCCCGCTCCCCTCGGGCAGCGCGAGGGCCACTCCCCAGGGTGCCACCTGCCCGCCGTGCGTGTGGCCGGCGAGCAGCAGGTCGGCCGGGTGCGCCTCGGGCAGCGGCACGACGTCGCGCGCGAGCGGACAGTGCGCGAGGAGCAGGTGGTTCGGGCAGGGTTCGGCGCCGAGCAGGGCGGCGGAGGCGTCGGGCGTGCCGCCGCGCAGGTCGTCGAGGCCGGTGATCCGCAGCCGGGCGCCGGCGACCTCGATTTCCACCGAGCGGTTGACGAGCAGCTCGACGCCGTGCCGCTCGTAGATCCGGCCGAGCTCCTCGGGCGGCACGCCCGACCAGTGCTCCCAGTTGCCGAGGATCGCGAACCGGCGCGGCGCGGAGGGCAGCTCGTGCAGGAACGTCTCGAGCCGCCCGAGATCGAGCCGCCGGTCGATCATGTCGCCGGTCAGGAGGAGCAGGTCGGCCCGCGAACCGTGGAGGCCGTCGAGGAGCCGGGTCTCGAGCCGGCCGATGTGCCGCAGATGCAGGTCGCTCACCTGCAGGAGCCGCAGGCGGCGGTCCGGGCGGGCCGAGCGGCTGGCGATCGCATGGTCGGTCGTCTGGAGCCGGCCGGGAGTGACGAGAAAGCCGTCGACGGCCGCCGCCGTGGGCAGCCCGGCGGCGACGAGTCCGGCCCCCGCGAGCAGCCGGCGGCGGGTCGGCCCGGGGGTGGAGCGGGCGGCCGGGGCCCTCATGGCCGGGCCGCCCCCCGGACGCCGGGGCCGAGCGTGCGGTCGAGAAACTCGAGCAACGCCCGCCCGGCCGGCGCCGAGCGTTCGAGTGCCGCGCGGTGGCCGGTGCCCTCGAGGATCACCAGCGTGCTGTCGACTCCCGCGGCCCGCAGCGCGGCATCGAGCCGCGCGCTCTGCTCCGGAGGAATCGACTCGTCGTGGTCGCCGTGGATCACGAGGCAGGGCGGATCGTCGGGCGACACGTGCGCCAGCGGGCTGGCCCGCTGGGCGACCTCGCGAAACTCCGCCAGCGGCCCGCCGACCAGGAGGCTGGCCGGCGACGAGGGTCGCTCGTGGTCGGGGCCGAGCGACGCGAAGTGCGCGGGCGCCGCGACCGTGCAGACCGCGGCCACCCGCGGCTCCGCCTGCCCGGCCAGGCCCACGAGCGCGGCCAGGTGGCCGCCGCCCCCGCTGCCCACGACCGCGATCCGCTCGCGGTCGATGCCCCACACCTCGGCGGTGCGTCGGATCTCGTCGATCGCGGCGCGGCAATCGTCGAGCTGGGCCGGAAACGTGGCGGTGTCGGTGAGCCGGTAGCCGACGCTGGCGACGGCGTAGCCCTCGTCGGCGAGCCAGACGACGGGGCAGTCGGCCCGCGAGCCGTCGCGCCAGGTGTCGCCGTGGATCCAGACCACGAGCGGCATGCCGCCGGCGGAGCAGCCCGACGGCAGGAACATGTCGAACCGCTGCCGGGCATCGGCCACCGGCAGCGAGGGCTGGTCGCGATGGACGGCGAGTCGGCCGCTGCCGGCCGCGTCGGCGGCGAAGGGCGAGTCGAGCGTCGCCCGCACACCGAGCGGCGCGGCCCGGGTTTCGGTGGTGAAGATCTCCGAGACGTCGAGCGGCGGGTCGGCGGTCGCGTCCGGCAGGCGCACCGCCAGCGGGACGTCGTCGAGCGGCATGCGGCGCCTGGCAGCGGCCCGGCGCTGGGCCCGGCGCGACGGCCGCCGGGCGGGGGCCGGCTCCGCCTCGAAGGGGGCGTCGGCCGTGGCCCGTGGGTCGCCCCGCCAGGCGAGTTCCACGGCCGCCCAGTCGCGGTCGGCGGCCGGCGCGGGCCCGCCGAGCGCCACGGTCGCGGCGACTGCGAGGTGGACGAGGCCTTCCCTTGTCACGGCACCGGTCCCTCGGAGCCCGGAACTAGCGCCGGGCTTGCAGTTGGCCCGACGGCGTAAGCTCGTCGATGATCTTGGGGATGTAGCGGGAGAGGACCTCGGCGAGCCGCTCGCGGTCGATGTTCCGCTGGCGGGCGATGTCGTCGAGTTCGCGCTCGCCGAACACGTCCTCGATCTGCCGCCGGCTGACCGGCTTGTTGGGCCCGGTGCGGACCCACGAATCGACCTCGTCGCGCAGGCCCTTCTCCTCGAACTGCTTGACCACGTCGGGAAGTTTCTGGGCGCCGCCACCGCCGAAGATCTGCTTGAAGATCTCGGCCAGGTCGCCGGGATCGGGCATCCCCGGGGGGGCGCCCTGCGGCGCACGCTGCTGGGGGGCGGGCTGCGGGGTCCGCTGGGGCGCCTGCTGCTGGGCCGCGCCCTCGAGCACCTGCTTCAAGATCTCGCCGAGGATGTCCATCGCCGCGTCTCCGCCAAGAGGTGTGCGGAGGACTCCCGCGGCGTGCAACCGCCGTCTGGACCTCCGGAGCGTCGAGTATAGCGTGGCGGCAGCCGCGGGGCAGCGGCCGACCGCGGCCGCGTGGATTCACGGCCCCTGCTGCCGGCCGGGATTGAGGATCCTGTCGATCGCGGTCTGCACGCGGGAGCGAACGGTCGGATCGGGGTCCTGCTGCAATCGTCCGAGCGCCGGCACGGCTGCCGCGGCGGCCGGCCCCAGCCGTGACAGCCCCGCGACCGCCGCTGACCTGACGACGGCCTCGGGGTCGTCGAGCGCGGCGTCACCGGCGGGATCGCCCGCGGATCGATCGGGCCGATGTTCGCCAGCGTGCCGAGGGCACGGCAGCGCTCTTTGGCGGAGGCGGATCCTGCCATATCCAGCCAGCGCTCGACGGGCTGTCCTCCGAACCACACGCCGGGCGGGTCGGCAGGCGGCGGCCTGCAACCCGCGGTCAGGCCCGCAGCCAGAACCAGCGTCGTAAGCAGCAACCGCCGCCGTCGAATCGGCGCCGGCTCGAGTCCCGAGCGCCCACCATGCGAGGCGGTCGGTGGTGACAGTCCCGTTGTGCTTGTCGTCCGCGGAGCCCGAGATGTCGCGCATGAACCGTACCGAGCCGTCGCCGAAGAGTTGGTGGGCACCGCGCGGATGGAAGCTCGACGGATCGTCGGTGCCGCCATCATCGGACTGCGTGGGCGTGACCGCGTTGATCCAGTTGGAGTGCATCAGCACGAACACCTCGCGGGGATAGCTGCGGACGACGCCCTTGTAGAGATGGTTCCAATAGTCGTACGCCGGATTCCACCGGCCGATCTGTGGCACCGCCACCGGGAGGGCAGCGGCCCAGGTGCCCTGCGTGATTCCGCAGGCCCGCTCGCCTGCGAAGAGCGTGTGAGTGAGTCCGTCGGCGACGTCCCGAAACTTCGTCGCACTGTTGCGGTAGAAGCACCCGTGGAACGCCGGTTCGTCCTCGTTGTCGCCGAAGTTCACGTCGGTCTCGTCCCCACCCACGTAGGCCGCATAACTGCACGGGGCCGCCGTCGTGCCCGTGAGCACGTTCCCCATGTCGTCGTAGAGCACGACCGGCGTGGTCTTCTGGTCGGACGGGCACAGATAGATCGGTACCTTGGTACGAATGACGTCCGAGCCGATCGCCGACTGCTTTTGATCCTGCGACACATAGATGCCCACCTGCTCGGCGAACGGCAGGCTGTGGAACATCCAACTCCAGCCGGGGGTGGTGTCGACATACTCGTCGTCCTTCACCGCAGCCAGCGTGGCGGTGAATCCGGGGGGCAGGACGCCGCTGGTGTCGTGATAGGCGGTGAGCGCGATCCCCATCTGTTTCAGGTTGTTCTTGCAACTTGCGGACCGCGCGGCCTCGCGAACGCTCTGCACGGCCGGCAGCAGGAGGCCGACGAGCAGGCCGACGATCGCAATCACCACGAGGAGTTCGATCACCGTAAAACCGCGGCGGGCACGCATGGCCGAGACCTTTTCAACGAGTGGATGTGAGTGGCTGTGAGCGACGATCATCCGTCAGCGGCGGCAAACGCCATGCCGGAAGGCGGGCGCCCGCACGTCGGGCCGGTTCGCAACGCAGTGCTGACGAAGCGACGATAATTTCCCCGCGCGCGAGGAAAGATTCACCGCTCGAGTTTGGCCCGGAACGTGGCCCGGTCGACGCCCAGGATCCTGGCCGCCGCGGTGCGGTTGCCGGCCGTGCGGGCCAACGCCTCCTCGGCGAGGGCCGTCTCTACGAGGCCGACGAGTTCGCCATGGAGGTCGCCGGCCTCCGCCCCGCTCGCCGGCCAGCGGGCGGCGATCCACGCCCGCACGGCACCGGCCAGCGCGGCGTCCGTCGCCGAGCCGGTCGCGCGAGGCTCGCCGGCGGCCGCGGGCGGCAGGTGATCCGGCTCGAGCGCGGCACCGCGCGCCACCGTGCAGGCGTATTCGACCGCGTGCCGCAGTTCCCGAACGTTGCCCGGCCACGGACGCTCGCGGAGGGCCGCGAGGAACGCGGCCCCGACCTGCGGCGCGGCGTCAGAAAAACGATCCCGGAACCACGCGACCAGGGCGGGCACGTCGTCGAGCCGCGCCCGCAGCGGCGGCAGGACGATCGGAAACACGTTGAGCCGGTGGTACAGGTCGCCGCGAAACCCGCCGGCCCCGATCGCCGCCGTGAGATCGCGATTGGTGGCCGCGATCACGCGCACGTCCACCGGCCGCGGGACGGCGGAGCCCACCGGCGTGATCTCGCGCTGCTCGAGCACCCGCAGGAGTTTCACCTGCACCTCGGGGGGCGCCTCGCCGATCTCGTCGAGCAGGATCGTGCCTCCGGCCGCGAGCTCGAACAACCCCTGACGGTCGGCCGTGGCCCCGGTGAACGCGCCGCGCACGTGCCCGAACAGCTCGCTCTCGATCACGCTCGGCGCCAGGGCCGCCAGGCTCGTCGCCAGAAACGGCCCGGCCGCCCGCGGCCCGTGCGCGTGGATGGCCCTGGCGGCGAGCTCCTTGCCGGTGCCGGTTTCCCCGGTGATGAGCACCGGCAGATCGGTCGGCGCGACGAGCGCGATCTGCTTGAACACCTCCTGCATCGGCGGCGACGTGCCGACCAGGTGCGCTCCGGAGGCGGGCGCCCTCGTCCGGCATGACGCGCCGTCCGCGGGTGCCGCGTCGGCGAGGGCACGGGCGACGACCGTGGCCATGCGTTCGAGATCGAACGGCTTCACGAGGTAGTCGAACGCGCCGGCCTGCAGGGCCCGGACGGCGGTGTCGAGGTCGCCGAACGCCGTCATCACGACGATCCTCGCGGCCGGGGCGAGCGACCTCAGGTCGGGCAGGGCGGCGAGGCCGTCGCGGCCCGGCAGGCGCACGTCGAGCACGAGCGCGTCGGGCGCGAACCGGCCGCAGGTCTCGAGGGCGGCCTCGGCCGACGCCGCCACCTCGACGGCATGGCCGTCCTCCGCGAGCCGCTCGCGCAGGCTCCACCCGATCGCGGGTTCGTCGTCGACGACGAGGATGCGGCTCATGTCGAGAGGCTCCGGGGCGGGGCGGTCCCTGTCTTCAGTGTCTCTTCCGGCAGCGCGATCGCAAACCGGGTGCGGTCCTGGCGGCGGCTCCAGGCGAGCGTGCCGCCATGCTCCTCGGCCACGGCCTTGGCGATCGCGAGCCCCAGACCGATGCCCTCGGGCTTGCCCGTCACGAACGGTTCGCCGAGGCCGGCGAGAATCGGCTCCGGCGGCCCGGGGCCGGTGTCCTCCACGGCCAGCTCGATCCGGCCGTCGACCACGGCGCCCGAGAGGCTCACGAGGCCGCCGCGGCCCGCAGCCTCGATGCCGTTGAGCGCGAGGTTGACCAGCGCCGCCCGGAGCGAGTCGGGCCGCCCGACGAGCGTGATCCCGGTCGGCAGCTCGCAGGCCAGCCGCACGCCGGCATGATCGCAGCGCGGGGCGGTGAGATCGCGGACCGCCCCCAGCAGGTCGTCGACGGCCACCGGGCCGCGGGCCGCCGCGGCGGGTGTGCCGAGTGCGAGCAGCCCGCGCACCTCCTCCTCGACGATCGCCAACTGGCGGGTGGCGACGGCGAGGCTCTCGTCGGACGCCCCCGGCGTGCCCGGGCAGCGGCGGGCGTGCACGTCGATGGCCAGGCGGGCGCCGGTGATGGCGTTGCGCAGTTCGTGGGCGAAGCCGGCGGCCAGTTGCCCGAGCAGCCGCTGCCGCTCGCCGGCGACGAGCGAATTCCGCAGCGACGCGAGCGTCGCGCTCATCCGGTTGACGCCGGCGACGAGCCGGTCGACCTCGTCCCGCGCTCCTTCGTCGACGACGCGGGCCCCGAACTCGCCCGCGGCGATCCGCTCGACGTGCCGCTCGACCGCCGCGATCCGGCCGGTGAGCGACCGCGTGGTGCGGAGCGCCAGCGGCACGAACGCCGCGAGCGTCGCCGCCGCCACCGCCAGTACCGGCCAGACCGTCTCGAAGGCCGCGGAAACCAGCGGCTGCTCGGGCGTGAGCACGAGCACCTGCTCCGGACGCACGCCCGCCGCGCGGGCCAGGCCGACGCGGTAGCGGTCGCCGCCGAGTTCGATCCGGCCGGCGGCGAGCGCGGTCGGAATCGCGTCGGCGGTCAGGGCGGCCAGCCTTCCGGCGGGCAGCGATGCGGCTCCCACCCGGGCCGCCGCCGGATCCCAGACCACGAAGTGGCTGCCGGTGAGCGCGTGCAGGGCGGCGAGGATCGCGGGAGAAAGCGCGACGCGCGATTCGGCGAGAGCCCGCGCCACCTGCGCCTGCCGCACGCGGGCCGCGGCGGCGGTGCGCTGTGTCGCGAGCCAGGCTGCGAACGCCACGTTCACGAGCACGCCGGCCAGCACGAGGCCCACGACGGGGAGCACCAGCCGGGTCGTGAGCGAGTCGGAGCGGAGGCGCGAGGGCATGCCGCAAGTGTCCCCGGAACCGGGGGGCGGTGCCACCCGTGTGCCGGTCGTCGTCGACGCCGGCCGCGTAGAGTGCCCGCGAGCGGCGACCTCTCCCGGGCGAGTGCCGGCATGCAGTTTCCCGTGGTGCCGCCGTTTTTCCGGGTCGGACACGCCGGGGCACCCCCCGAGGCCGATGCGGCTGTGCTCGAGAGCGCGCGGGTGGATGCCGCCGCGGCCTCGGCGGCGCTTTCGAGCGGCCCGCGGGGACTCTCCGCCGCCGAGGCGGCCCGTCGGCTCGCGGCCCACGGCCCCAACGCGCTCGCCGAACCGGCGGGGCCCGCGCCGCTCGTGCTCGTGCGGGGCGCCGCCATGAACCCGCTCGTCGTGCTGCTCGCGATCCTCGCTCTGTCGTCACTCGCGACCGGTGACACGGTGTCGGCGATGCTGATGGGGGTGATGCTCGCGATCGGCGTGGGGCTGCGGTTCTCGCAGGAGTGGCGGGCGACCGCGGCCGTAGCGGGGCTCCAGCGGATGATCGGCGTGCGGGCCACCGCACTGCGCGACGGGGCGCCGGCGGAGGTGCCGCTCGTCGACCTCGTGCCCGGCGACGTCGTCGCGCTCGCGGCCGGCGACATGATCCCGGCCGACTGCCGGCTCCTGGCCACGAAGGAGCTGTTCGTGGCCCAGGCGGCCTTCACCGGCGAGTCGTTTCCCGTGGAGAAGCACGCCGATCGGGCCGATGCGGTCGCCGCCACGCCCCTCGACCTCCCCACGGTCTGCTGGTTGGGCACGAGCGTGGCGAGCGGGGCGGGCACGGCGCTCGTCGTGGCCACGGGCCGCCGCACGCTCCTGGGGAGGATGTCGCGATCGCTCGAGGCCCCCGAGCCCCCCACGGCATTCGACGCGGGGCTCGAGCGGTTCACGTGGCTGATGGTGGCGATCGTGGCCGTGATGGTGCCGCTGGTGTTCCTCATCAACGGTCTCACGAAGGGGGATTGGACGGAGGCGTTCCTGTTCGCACTGGCCGTCGGCGTGGGGATCACGCCGGAGATGCTCCCGATGATCGTGACGGTGTGCCTGGCGCGGGGCGCGCTCGCGCTGGCGGCGGAGCGGGTGATCGTGAAGCACCTCGACGCCATCCAGAACCTGGGCGGGATGGACGTGCTCTGCGCCGACAAGACAGGCACGCTGACGCTCGACCGGATCATCCTCGAGCGGCACTGCGACGTGCTCCTGCGCGACGATGCGGAGGTGCTCCGGTATGCCTGGCTCACGAGCCATTTTCAGACGGGCCTCGTGAACCTCCTCGACCGCGCGATCCTCGACCACGAGGAACTGCGCGAGCACGTGGCGAAGGAGGGGATCGGCAAGGTCGACGAGGTGCCGTTCGATTTCGCACGGCGGCGGATGTCGGTGGTGGTCTCGCTGCCCGACGCGGGCCGGCAGCTCGTCTGCAAGGGGGCGCCGGAGGCGGTCTACGAGTGCTGCTCGGCGGTCGTGCTCGACGGCCGGGTGGAGCCGCTCGGGCACCCGCCGCCGCCGGCGATCACCCGCGGGTTCGAGCGGCTCTCCGGCGAGGGCTTTCGAGTGCTGGCCGTGGCCAGCCGGGACGTGGAGGCGAAGCCGGCCTACGGCCGCGACGACGAGCGCGACCTGGTGCTGCGCGGCTACGTGGCGTTCCTCGATCCGCCCAAGGACTCCGCGGCGGCGGCGATCCGCGATCTCGTGTCCGGCGGCGTCGCCGTCAAGGTGCTCACCGGCGACCACGAGCTCGTCAGCCGCAGGGTGTGCGAAGCGGTGGGCATCGAGGTGGGTGCCGTGCTCGTCGGCCGCGACGTCGACGGCCTCGACGACGCGGCGCTCGCCGCCGCGGCCACGCGGGCCGCGCTCCTCGCGCGACTCACCCCCGGGCAGAAGGAGCGGGTGGTGCGGGCGCTCAGGCGGGCCGGCCACGTCGTGGGCTTCATGGGGGACGGCATCAACGACGCCCCCGCGCTGCGGGCGTCCGACGTGGGGATCTCGGTCGACTCGGCCGTCGACATCGCCCGGGCGAGCGCCGACTGCGTGCTGCTCGAAAAGAACCTCGAGGTGCTCGAGGCGGGCGTCCGCGCGGGCCGCCGCGTGTTCGTCAACATCCTCAAGTACGTCCGCATGGGGGCGAGCTCGAACTTCGGCAACATGCTGAGCGTCGTCGCGGCGAGCCTGTGGCTGCCGTTCGTGCCGATGACGCCGCTGCAGATCCTGACCAACAACCTGCTCTACGACTGCTCGCAGGTGCCGATTCCCACCGACGAGGTCGACCCGGAGCTCGTGGCCCGGCCGCGGCCCTGGTCGGTCGGGCAGATCTCGCGGTTCATCCTCCTGGTGGGGCCGGTGAGTTCGCTGTTCGACGTGACCACGTTCGCGGTGCTGCTGTTCGTCTTCGGCTGCACCGATCCCGGGCGGGCGGCGCTGTTCCACACCGGCTGGTTCGTGGAGTCGCTCGTCACGCAGACCTTCATCATCCACGTGATCCGCACCGAGCGGATCCCGTTCCTCGAGAGCTGCTCGAGCACGTCGTTGGCGGCGACGACGGCCGTGGTGATCGGCCTGGGGATCTGGCTCGTCGACTCGCCGCTGGGTGGGCGGTTCGGCTTCGTCCCGCTGCCGGCCCTCTACTGGCCGATCCTGCTCGCCACGGTCGCGGCCTACGCCACGGCCACGCATCTCGTGAAGACCTGGCTCGTGCGGCGCGGCTGGATCGATTGACGCGGCCCCCGGACGGGCGCGAGGCCTGCGACCGAGCGCCCCGGACCCGTGACCCGTGACCCGTGACCCGCCGCCGCGGTGAACCGGGTGGTCAGGCTGCCGGCACGGCCACCGGGGGCGTTTCGGCGGTCGGTGCCTCGACCCCGACCTCACACCCGTGGTCCGTGGAACCGGAGATCTCGGAACCGTAGAGCTCGGCCATCCCGGCGATGGCCGCGAGATACTCGTGGAAGTGGGCGTCCATGTCGAACCCTCCGTGGCTGGACAACTCTACGCGTGTCCGGTCGGGAAGTTCACTCTTGCCCGGCCTGCCGCGCCTGCCCGGATCGCCGGATCGCGCGGTGGTGAGGGCGACGCACAATCCGACGCACGCGGAAGCCCGCAGGACGCCGCAGGAGGCCGCCCACCAGTGGCGGGAGAATGAGGACGGCCCATGCCGGCCTGAGGAAACCGCCGTGATCGCGTCTGGTCTTGTAGATGAGCTCAAGGAGAGGCTGGCGGCGGCCTATGGCGCTCGGTTGCACGCGGTGGTCCTTTTTGGCTCCGAGGTCCGCGGGGATGCACGGCCGGACAGCGACATCGACGTTCTCGCCGTGCTCGAGACCCTGCCCGGCGACTACGGCGACAGCCCGCTGCTGCGCGAAGTGCGTCGTTCGGGTGTTGCGGCATGAAGGAGTTCACCCGCAGTCAGTGGGCGAAGGCATGCGGTCTATCGCCGCCGCTGAGGCGACTCTCGAGACCGATCCCGACTCGGCCGCATCGAGGGCGTACTATGCGGCATTTCACGGTGTGACAGCGGTCCTCGCGGGACCGCCGACTACGGCGGAGTCGCCGAGGCTTCTCTGGCAAAGGCACAACCACCGTATTCCTAGCGAAATGCCGGGTTCCAGCAAGAAGACGACTCAGAAATAGCCTCACTCTTCAAAGCGTGGAAAGCCGCAGGAGGTCGCATCCTGTGATCCCTGAAGGAAGTCTCGTCCCGAGGGGTGGGATGTCTTTGAATTCGCTTGGCATCTCATCTCGATGCGGTGTACGCTTGTCCGCATGGTCACGCTTGCCGAGATTGAATCCGCCGCTGCCGGACTCTCGCCCGCCGAGAAACAGGAACTCATGCTCTTTCTGGCCTCGCGCCTTCGGGCCGAGGGCGCGCCGCTGCCCGAACCGCGCACTTTTACCCCTGATGAGATGACCGGCTGGATTGCGGAAGACGAGGCGGACATGCGCCGGCTTCGAGAGCGGTCGTGAGGGTGTTTCTAGACTCCAGCGTGCTGATCGCCGCGTCGGCGTCGGCAGAGGGTGCCTCTCGGGAGGTCTTTCGCAGGGTATCGACGCGGCACTGGCAATTGATCACGACGCCCTATGCGGTCGCCGAAGTCACCAGGAATCTGGATACCCCGCGAGGAGTCAGTCAGATGCCGATCAAGGAACATGATTCCGTCGTCCTGTCGCGACCGCTACCCGAGCATGGCCTCCAGATCGGCGATGTCGGTGCGGTTGTCTTCGTCCATCGCAACAACGAGGCCTACGAGGTGGAGTTCATCGCCGGTGACGGCAACACGGTGGGGGTCGTGACGCTCAAGCCGGAGGACATCCGTCGCCTCGACGCGAGCGAGATCCTCCATGCCCGCCGCATCTCGGCATAGCCAGATGACGCAATCATCGCATGGCACGACCTATGCCGTGGCAATGAGAGCGTGGACTGAGGGCCGGACGCTTTCAGGTGCTGCCGATTCGGGGCTGACCTCGCACGGATCGCAGCCTCGGCAAGCCGAATGGCGTGATGGCCACGGCCAGAAACCAGAGCACCGGTCCGCCGATGGTTCCGGCGTTGAGTTCGATGATGCCCGGCACCACCTGCACGAATAGGAACGCCAAGTCTCCGATGCCGATCACAATCAAGCCGATCAGGTAACCCACCCACGATCCCTGTTTCCAGATCATCCACGCCACGAAAAGACCGAGGACGCCGTATCCGCCCACATCAAGGCAGAAGTTC
>RGVT01000430.1 GCA_010027105.1 Planctomycetia bacterium | reverse complement strand
TCGGCGCCGCCGGCCGCCGCGGTCCACGCGTCGGCCGGGTCGCCCGGCGGCCGGTCGCCGAGGAGCTCGTGCAGCACGACACCGAGCGCGTAGACGTCGGAGCGGGCGTCGGTCTCGTCGACCCTGCCGGCCCGCTGCTCGGGGCTCATGTAGAGCAGCGTGCCGACGAGCTGCCCGGCCAGGGTTCGCGGCCCGGCGCCGCCGCCGTCCGCCGTGGTCGACCGGGCCACGCCGAAGTCGATCACCTTCGGCTCGCCGCGATCGTCGACGAGGATGTTGGGCGGCTTGAGGTCGCGATGGATCACGCCGGCCCGGTGGGCGTGCGCCACCGCGTCGCAGACCCGAGCGAAGAGCCCGACGCGTTCCCGCACGTCGAGCCCGCGCCGCCGGACGTGGAGCGTGATCGGTTGCGCCTCGGCCACCAGTTCCATCACGAGAAACGGCACCGCGGCCTCCCCCGCGCGGTGCGCGCCGGCGAGGTGGATCTGGGCGATGTCCGGATGCCGCAGCCGGCCGAGCACCTCGGCCTCGTGCCGAAACCGCGCGACCTGGGCCGGCGTGGCGAGGACGTCGCGCAGCACCTTCACGGCCACGAGCCGGTCGGGGGCCGCCTGCCGCGCCTCGTAGACGCGGCCCATGCCCCCCTCGCCGAGCAGCCGCACGATCGTGACGCCACCGAGATCGGTGCCGGGCGCGAGCTCGAGCGGCGCTTCGAAGCCGAGCCCGAACGACTCCGAACTCCCGGACAGCGGCCCGCCACCGGGCCCGTGGAAGACCGCATTCGGGGCGGAGAGGTCCATGCCGGGAATGTACCGCCCGGAGGAGGGGACGCCATAGGGGGCGTCGCGTCCCCCGTGCGGGGCATCCGACGTGGTACAACCGGCCGGATGGACGCCCCGGCCCAGCCGCCTTCCGAACTCGACGCCTGCCTGGCCCGTCTGGCCGCCGGGGACCACGCCGCCCGCGGCCGGATCATCGAGCTCTGCGCCGACCGCCTCCGCGCCGTCACCCACCGGATGCTGGCCCGGTTTCCCAACGTGCGGCGCTGGGACGACACCGACGACGTGTTCCAGGCGGCCGCCCTCCGTCTGCACCGCACGCTGGGCCAGCTGCCGGTCGGTTCGCCCCGCGCGCTCCTCGCGCTCGCGGCGACAATGGTGCGCCGCGAGCTGCTCGACCTCGCCCGCAGGCACGCCGGCCCCCGGTCATACGCGGCCAACCACGCCACGCACGCGCCGTGGGGCGTTGGCACAGCGGCCGGCCGGCACGTCGACGCGCTCGCCTTCCCGGAAGAGTCGCTCGACCGCTGGACGGCGTTTCAGGAGGCGGTCGAGTCGCTGCCCGGCGAGGCCCGCGAGGTGTTCCACCTCGTGTGGTTTCTCGGCGCCGACCAGAAGACGATCGCCACCCTCCTCGGCTGCTCCGAGCGCACGGTGAAAAGCCGCTGGCGCGAGGCCCGCGAAGCCGTGAAGGCCGCCCTCGGCGGAGCGTCACCGGAGGCGTGAGTCATTCCTCGCTGGCGAGTTCGCGAAGCGTTGTGATCGCCTCGTCGAGTGTGGGTGCGTCGTAGCCGCGCACGCGGGCCTGGCGGTCGGCGTCGGCCAGCAGCAGCACGTCGTGGAAG
>RGVT01000429.1 GCA_010027105.1 Planctomycetia bacterium | reverse complement strand
AGGAGCATTGGGCCGCCGCGGCCCACGCGACAATCCGCAAGGACTCGCGGAGCGAGCGACTTTTGCCGCCCCGAAGCCGGTGCTACACCGAAGTCGGATGCGGTCTAGCAAGCCAGACGCCTGCCCCACTCAAGAGCAAGCACCGTGCCGAACAGGATTGCCAGGAGGGCGGAGGCGAACGTCCGGCGAGACGGTACGGGGTAACCCCGAGCCGGCGCGCCCGCGTTGAGGCATGACAGGCTGAAGCCTGTCCTACGGCGTCAGAGTTCGACGCCGATCCGGCCCGCCTGGATGCGGAGGGCGCGCTCGAATGCCGGGTAGGGATACTTCCGCTGCCGCTTGAGCGCCCAGACGAACGTCGAGTCGACGAGTGTGCCGGGGAGCTCGCCCGCCCTGACACGAGCGGCCACCTCGTCGAGAAACGCGAACTCGTCAGGCTGCCGGGCCCGGAGGCCGGCCTTGAGGCGGTCGGCCAGATCCACGACCGAGCCCGCGGCCGCAGGCTCGGCAGCGGTGGCGGCGAGCGGGGCCGCGGAGCACAGGGTCAGGGCGACGGCGAGGGGGAGCGGGCGCATGGGGATGCGAACGGTCGAGGGTCAGAGGAAGCGGGCCAGGGCGTAAGACTTCTTGCCGGAGCGGAGCACGAGCGTGGCGGAGCCGCCGAGGTCGGCGGCCGTGAGCCGGTGGGCCACGTCGGCCACGCGCCGGTTGTTCACGTAGGCTCCCCCCTGCTCGATCGTGCGCCGGGCGGCGGACTTCGTCGCGGCCAGGCCCGTCGCCTCGAAGGCGTCGACGAGCGGCAGGCCGTCGCCGTCGAGCATCGTGCGGGCGAACTCGCGGCTCGGCACGTCGGCGAAGATCTCCGCGAGCGTCGTGTCGTCGAGGCCGCCGATCTCGGCGCCGAAGAAGATCGCCGTGGCCTGCCGGGCCGAGGCGAGCCCGGCCGCGCCGTGCACGAGCCGCGTGAGTTCCTCGGCCAGCCGCTTCTGCGTGTCTCGGGCGGCGGGGTTCGCGGTCCGCAGGTCGGCGAGCGCGCGGATCTCGGCGAGCGGGAGCTCCGTGAGCCGCTCGATGCAGCGGCCGGCGTCGGCGTCGTCGAGGTTGATCCAGTATTGATAGAAGCGGTAGGGGCTCGTGCGGCGCGGATCGAGCCAGATCGCGCCGGCCGCGGTCTTGCCCATCTTCGTGCCGTCGGCCTTGGTGAGCAGCGGGCAGGTGATGCCGTGCAGGTCGCGGGAGCGGAGCCGCCGGCCGAGCTCGATCCCGGCGGTGATGTTGCCCCACTGGTCGCTGCCGCCGATCTGCACGCGGCAGTCGAGCACGTCGGAGAGGTGCACGAAGTCCCAGGCCTGCAGGAGCATGTAGCTGAACTCGGTGTACGACAGGCCGCCGTCGCGGTCGAGCCGGCTCTTGACCGAGTCCTTGGCGAGCATCTGGGCCAGCGGCACGTGCTTGCCGACGTCGCGCAGGAAGCCGAGGTAGCCGACGCCGCGCATCCAGTCGGCGTTGTCGACCACGTGCACGGTGCCGCCGGTGCCCTCGAGGAGGCCGCGGATCTGCCGCCCCACGCCGGCGACGTTGGCCGCGAGTTCCTCGGGCGAGAGCAGCGTACGTTCCTCGCTGCG
>RGVT01000428.1 GCA_010027105.1 Planctomycetia bacterium | reverse complement strand
CCGTGGGCGTCGGTCCGCTTGAGGGCCAGGAGCACGTACGTGGGAATCGAGACGAGCTCGAGGCCTGCGAAGAGCAAGACGAGATCGTCGCTCACGCCCACGAGCGAGAGGAACGTGCCCGCCTCCTCGCAGGTGCCGCCGCGCCACACCGCAGCTCCGCGACTGACGGCGGCGGGGAAGATGTCGCCGGCCTGCACGAGCGCGAGGATCAGGCCCAGGCCGAGCACGACGAACCGCACATACGACGAAAACGCATCGATCGCCACGGGCCCCGACACGATCGACCCGCGGCCGGCGGCATCAGCCGCGAGCAGGCCGCTTGCGGGCTGTGCCCAGGCCACGAAGAGAGCAGCGGCGATCGCGGCCACCGCCACGAGCCAGCCGCGCCGCACGCCCGCGAACGCGCCGCCGAGGAAGGCAACGATCGCCCCGGCCACGAGCACGATCTCGGGCCGCACGAGCGGATGCTAGTGCGAGGGTGAAGGATGCGGCAGGGAGACGAGGTCGGAGGCGGCGGCAGGAACTCTGGCTTCTTCCATCCGGGCGGCGAAGGCCTGGGCGCTCGGCTGCATGATGCCGCGCACGGCTCCAGCCGTGGGCCCGAGGAACATGGCCGGCACGAGTCCGATCCAGAACACGAACACGGCCAGCGGCAGAAGCGCGGCGAGCTCATGCCAGGCGAGATCGTCGGTCGCGGCCACGTGGGCCGCGTGACCGTGCGCGCCGTGGGCATGATCGTGGCTGTGAGCGTGCCCGCTGGCGTGCGCGTGCGTGTGTCCACCGGAGCCGCCCTGTGGCGGCTCGCGCGACGCTCCGAAGAGCACGCGTTCGACGGCCCAGAGCATGTACCACGCGCCGAGCACGACGCCGGCCACGCCGAGGCAGGCCATCACGAGGTAGGCCGTCCGCCAGGCGGCCTGGAACGATCCGGCGAGGATCATGAACTCGCCGACGAACCCGTTGAGCCCCGGCAGACCGATGCTCGAGAACGTGAACAGCATGAACAGGGCCGCGAGCCACGGCGCCTTCGAGGCGATGCCGCCCAGGCTCGCGATGTTGCGCGTGTGGTAGCGCTCGTAGATCATGCCCACGAGGGCGAAGAGGCCCGCCGACGAGAGGCCATGGTTGACCAGCTGCAAGGTCGCACCCTCGACGGCGACCGGCTCGAGTGCAAAGAGTCCCATCACGCAGTAGCCCATGTGGCTCACCGACGAATAGGCGATCAGCCGCTTGAGGTCGGTCTGCACGAGGGCCACGAGCGCGCCATAGACGATGCCCGCGACGCCCAGGCCGAAGATCCAGGGAGCCGCCAGGGCCGTGGCGTCCGGGAGCATCGGCAGTGAGAACCGCAGGAATCCGTAGATCCCGAGCTTGAGGAGGATGCCGGCGAGATCGACGCTGCCGCCGGTCGGCGCCTCGACGTGGGCCAAGGGGAGCCAGGTGTGGAAGGGCACGATCGGCACCTTGATCGCGAAGCCGGCGAAGAGCGCGAGGAACACGATCAGCTGCAGCCAGCCCCCCTCCGCGTTCATCGGCAGCGGATGGGCGGCGAGGCCCGCGGTGAGGGCGTCGATGTCGAACGTCACGGTGCCGGTGTGCGAGGCGTTCCAGAGCACGATCGTGAGCAG
>RGVT01000427.1 GCA_010027105.1 Planctomycetia bacterium | reverse complement strand
GCGCGGCGGGCCTGTCGCTCGCGGCCCTCGCCCGGCTGCTGAGCGGCGCGAGCGTGCGCTGGATCGCCAGCCAGCCCGACACCTGCCAGCGGGTCTACTTCGCGAACCACACGAGCCATCTCGACGCGATCGTGATCTGGTCGTCGCTGCCGCAGGCGATCCGCGAGTTGACCCGCCCCGTGGCGGCCAAGGACTACTGGCAGCGGGGCCTCGTGCGGCGCTGGCTGGCCGAGAGGGTCTTCGACGCGATCCTCATCGACCGCACCGACATCAAGGTGCACCAGAGCCCCGTCGATCTCATGCTCCGGGAGATCGGCGCGGCGAAGTCGCTGATCGTGTTTCCCGAGGGGGGCCGGAGCGTCACGGGGGAGATCGGCGAGTTCAAGAGCGGCCTGTACTACCTGGCGAAGAAGCGGCCCGACATCGAGCTCGTGCCGGTGCACATCGACAACCTCAACCGCGTGCTGCCGCGCGGCGAGTTCCTCCCCGTGCCGCTCCTCTCCTGCATCAGCTTCGGGCCGCCGCTGTGGCTCGAGCGCGGCGAGGCGAAGGCCGATTTCCTGGCCCGCGCCCGGCGGGCGGTGCTGGCCCTCAAGGAGTGAGCCGGGCGATGAACGACATCCGCACGATCGCGCTCATCGCCGGTGTGCTCGGGCTGCTCGCGATCGCGACCGGCGTGGGCCAGTTCCTCAAGCGGCACCCCGACCGTGGGCTCGACCCGGCCGCCGTCAAGACCTTCAACCTCCGGCTCCGCGGCTGGTGGATCATGTGCACCGTGCTGGCGGCCGCCTTCTGGCTCGGCACCACCGCGACGGTCGTCCTGTTCGGCCTGGTGTCGTTCTGGGCGCTCCGCGAGTTCATCACCCTGACGCCGACGCGGAAGGGGGACCACCGCGCCCTGTTCTGGGTGTTCTTCCTGTTCACGCCGCTGCACTACGTGCTCGTGGGCCTCGACCGCTACGACGTGTACAGCGTCTTTCTCCCCGTCTACGCGACGCTCTTCGTGCTCGCCCGCGTGGCGTTCGCCGGCGACTACAAGCGGTTCCTCGAGCGCACGGCGAAGATCCAGGCGGGCCTCGTGGTGTGCGTCTACTGCCTGTCGTTCGCCCCCGCCCTGCTCCACCTGCCCATCCCGGGGGCCGCCGCAGGGGGCAGCTTCCGGCTGCTGTTCTTCCTGATCCTGCTCGTGCAGTTCGCCGACTGCATGCAGTACGTGTGGAGCCGGATGCTCGGCCGCCGGCTGGTCGCCGCCGCCGTCAGCTCGAACCGCACCTGGGAGGGCCTGCTCGGCAGCGCCACGAGCACCGCGCTGCTGGCGGCGGTGCTGTGGTGGGCGGCGCCGCCCTTCGAGCCCTGGCAGGCGGCGCTGACGGGGTTCGTGGCGGCCCTGATGGGGTTCGCCGGCGGCATGACGATGTCGGCCATCAAGCGCGACCGCGGCGTCAAGGATTACGGCACGCTCGTGGTGGGGCACGGCGGCGTGCTCGACCGCATCGACTCGCTGTGCTTCGCGGCGCCCGTCTTCTACCACCTCACGCAGCTGTTTGCCGCGCCCGGCTCACCGTGAGGCCGGCTCCGGCCGCCCGTTGCCGGCCGGCGTGTGCCGCGCCTGAACGGCGTAGATCGAA
>RGVT01000426.1 GCA_010027105.1 Planctomycetia bacterium | reverse complement strand
GGCTGCGGCGCCGCAGCCACGGCCGGCTGACCCGCGCGGTGAGCACGGCCGCCGCCACTCCGGCCACCGGCACGAGCGCCAGCACCCAGCCGCCGAAACCGCTGCCCCCGCGGCCGTCGAGCCAGCCGCGAAAGTCTCCCTGGAAGAGGAGCGACTCCACGACCGGCCCCGCCCGCCGCGCGGCGAGCACCCCGGCCGGCAGCGCCACCAGCGCGATCGCGGCGAACCGCCACGCCCCCAGGCCGTTGCGCGAGGCTGCCGGGAGCAGTTGCCAGAGGTGCGCGCCCACGAGCAGCGCCAGCGGGATCGTGAACACCGCGGCGACGAGCGTCATCGCCGCCGGCTCGAGCAGGGGAGCGAACACGAGGCCGGCGACGAATCCGAGCACCACGCTCGGCAGGCTGGCCATCATCTCGATGAGCGGCTTGATCCGCGCCTTCCAGCGCGGGTTCATGAACTCGCTCGAGTAGATCGCCGCGAGGATCGCGATCGGCGTGGCGAAGAGCATCGAGTAGAGCGTCGCCTTGAGCGTGCCGAACACCAACGGCACGAGACCGAACTTCGACTCGAACGCCTCGTGGCCGGTCGTCTCCCAGGCGTGGACGGGGCGGGGGTAGTTCTCGTACCAGACGCGGCCGAAGAGCGCCGCCGCCGACACCTCGGGATAGCCCGCGTCGACCGCCCACGCCGCCACGCGGCCCGCGTCGGCCGCCAGCAGCATGTTTTCCCGGGGCGCGATCAGGAGCCGGTCGATCGCGGTGGCGCCGGCCGGCCCGGGAACGCGGGTCTCGAGGACGGCCACGCCCGCCGTCGTCTGCACGAGCCGCACGGCGCCCGCGCCGTCGGCGGCGGCCAGGAGCCGCGACCGAGGCGACGCGGCGAGCGCCGTCACCGCCGCACCCGGCCGCGGCGGCCGAAACTCCCGGGCCGCCGCCAGGCGCAGCCCGTCGGCGGCGGACGCGTCGGGAGCGCGGGTGGCGAAGTGGACGCGCACGACGCCCTCCGAGTCGCCCACCGCCAGCGCGTTGCCGCCGAACAGCCGCGTCACCGCCGCGACCGTGGCGTCGCCCGGCACGAGGTCGACCGTCTCCATGAGCGCCGGCGCCTCCGCCTCGCGGATGGCGTAGCGGCGGCAGGAACCGTCGCGGGCGACGACGAACAGCTGGTCACCGAGCTCCGACACCCGCACGAACGCCGCCGGCGGCGCGGCGGCGGCGGGCTCGATCGTCGCCCCGGCCGACACCGTCACGACCTTGTCGGTGAGCAGGTTGCGCCGCGTCGACGACGTCTCCACCCGCACGCGGCCCCGCGCGTCGAGCGCCGCCACGAGCGGGCCGCTCGACCGCTGGGTGGCGTCGACGTCGATGATCGCCGCGTCGAGGGACCGCGACGGCTCGGCGAAAGTCTCGGCCACGATCCGCACCCGGGAATACCTGCCCTCGCCGGCCCGCACGACCACGTCGTCGCCCACGCTTTGCGCCTCGCCCACGCGCAGCGAGCGGGCCTCCGCCGGCAGGTCTGCCGCGGCGAGAAAGGTCGATTCCAGGCCGAGCCGGCCCGCGCGGAACGAGCCGTCGGCCGCGCCCACCACCGCAGTGAGCGTGCCCGGCTGGACCCGCACCGCCTTCGCCGACGCC
>RGVT01000425.1 GCA_010027105.1 Planctomycetia bacterium | reverse complement strand
ACACCAACATCTACCCCAGCGCCAACACCAACATCTACCCCAGCGCCAACACCAACATCTACCCCAGCGCCAACACCAACATCTACCCCAGCGCCAACACCAATACCAACCAACACTCCAACAAGTTCGGTTACACCCAGCGAAACACCAACAGTGACTCCCACAACAACACCAACAAATACCAGCAATCTATCACTTGTCTCTAACGGCACGGCGATTGCAATGTGTGGCCTTGATAACAACGGTATCGGGGGCTGTGCACATTGTACGCAGCACGCCACAAATATCTCGTTTGACGTGGACCCTGCGTTTTTAGCCGACGTACTCAACTCGATCAATCAGTCTGGATTTGCCGTCACACTACAACAACCCGGTGGTTTAAATGAAGTTGCGGATGCTTGTCTTAGTAATTACCGGTTTGACTTAGGTTGTTGGAACGCACATGTATCTGTGTCGGGAAATCGCGTAACGATATATTCAATCAACAGCGATTATGGGTTTTATCCCGACATGGTATTTGTACGCCCCATATCTAATTTGTTACCAGCAGAGCCAAAACTGGCGATTACTGTCGATAAAAATCTTTGTTTTTGCGACACCCCTATTCCGGCACCTACAAATCTGCATCTTGTATGTGACGAGTTGGGCAATTACACGCTTTACTGGGATCAATCTGATGCCACATGCGTTACGGTTTACCAGATAGAACAAAGTTGGAGTTCAACCTACGCTCCTGGTCTTGGACCATCAAGACTTGAACTAATTAGAACTTATGGTGATGCCGCGACATCTTTATCAATTTATCTGCCTCCAACCGAACCCGCGACAAGATTTAGAGTCAAAGCTGTTAACGCCAATAATGCGGGGATTGCCCCCGACGGTGAATTTGTATATGGTGACGTCAGCCCATGGAGCGAATATACGCCGTTCTGGATAGTGCAAGATTGCACCCCTACACCAACGCCAACCCCGACAATAACACCAACAGCAACACCAACAGCAACACCAACAACAACACCAACAAGAACAATAACACCAACACCCACACCAACCAGCAGTGTTACGCCCACTCCAACAATAACTCCAAGCCCGTCCCCTGAACAAATTTGTAATATTCCACAAAATATATGTTACTATGAAAGTTTTAATCCTTGCGCAGAGGCTCCGTGTTGGTACTGGTACCAAACCACGCCCGGACCTTGTGATATGTTATCTAACGAAGGATGTGCTTGCGAATATCCAACAGCTTTTCCAACAGGTCCCAATCAATTTACAACAGGAAATTGTATAAAACCATAATATAATTGTTTACTAATTATAAAAATGTATTTGGTGTATAATAATTATTATTCTACTAAATCATAACTATAGAGACTATATTATGAATGAAAATATTATCGATTTTTGGCAAGTAGTTGCTACCACAAGTTTCGGAATAGTTGTGACCCTTGTAGGATTTTGGGTAACAGTAGGAAAAAATATGGCAACAAAAAATGATGTTTTACACATGATAGAAACTCAAAGTCCGTATTCTCAAGATCGTCAATTTATTATGGAAAGATTAGCAGCTAATAAAGAAAGCCAAGCAGCATTCGCCTCTGCATTACAACGAAACACTGAAGTTATGAATGAACTAAAAATTCAATTAGTCAC
>RGVT01000424.1 GCA_010027105.1 Planctomycetia bacterium | reverse complement strand
GCCTCGTGCTCGCCCGGCATTTGGCCGCGGCCGGCGCGCGGGTGCTCGTGGTGGGCCGCTCGAGCGAGGGCGTGCGCCGGGCGCTCCAGGTTCTCGACCGCGCCGGCATCCCGACCGATCGGATCCACGGCCTCGCGGCCGAACTCGGCAGGGCGGGGGAAGGGCAGCGGGTCGCGGCCGAAGCCGGGCGGATCCTGGGCGGGATCGACGACCTCTTCTTCTGCGTGGGCCGCTCCGGACGGGCCGCGATCCTCGAGGCCTCGCCCGCGACGCTGCAGGAGTATCTCGACGCCAATCTGCTCTCGGCCGTCGAGATCACGCGGGCCGTGGCCGACGACGTCGCGCGAGCGGGCGGCCATCTCGTCGTCATCGGGAGCCTCGCGGGCAAGATCGTGATGCCGTTCATGGGGCCCTACAGCGTGGCCAAGGCGGCGCTCGCGGCCTACGTCGACGCGGTGCGGCTCGAACTCGAGCCGCGGGGCGTTCACGTGCTGCTCGTCTCACCCGGCCCGATCCGCCGCGCGGCCGACGATCCCGCCGCCGACCGGGCCGCGGCGCGCTACGCCGCGGAGGCGGCCGCAGCGGGCCTGCCTCCCGAGGCGGCCGCGCCGGGCGGCACGACGAGCCTGAAGCAACTCGATCCCGACGCGCTCGCGACACAGATCCTCGCCGCCTGCGCCCGTCGCACGAGCGAACTCGCCGTGCCGGCGAAGGTGCGCTTCCTCGCGGGCCTCATCGAGTGGTTCCCCGACCTCGGCCGCCGGCTCCTCGCACGCCTCGTGACGCCCGGCGACAAACCTTCGTCCTCCCGGTAATCTTGTCGCCCGCATTCGATCTCGCTCCTCGACTCGCAAGGACCATCCATGGCAGAGGCGTTCGCAGGCATCGGCAGAATCCGCTACGAGGGCCCGACCACGAAGAACATGCTCGCGTTCCGGCACTACGACGCCGACGCGCTCGTGGAAGGCAGGCCGATGCGCGACCACCTGCGGTTCGCCGTCTCCTACTGGCACACGATGCGCGGCACCGGCGGCGACCCCTTCGGCCCCGGGACCATGGTGCGGCCGTGGGAGACGGAGAGCGACCAGCTGAAGGCGGCGCTCAAGCGGGTGGACGTGGCGTTCGAGTTCCTCGACAAGCTCGGCTGCGACTTTTATTGCTTCCATGATCGCGACGTGGCGCCGGAGGGCGCGACGCTCGCCGAGAGCAACAAGCACCTCGACGCCGTCGCCGACCGGCTCCTCGAGCACCAGACGAGGAGCGGCAAGCAATTGCTCTGGGGCACGGCGAACCTCTTCAGCCACCCGCGCTACGTCCACGGCGCCGCCACGAGCCCCAACGCCGAGGTGTTCGCGTTCGCGGCGGCCCAGGTGAAGAAGGCGCTCGAGGTCACCCACCGCCTCGGCGGCGCGGGCTACGTGTTCTGGGGCGGCCGCGAGGGCTACCAGTGCCTGTGGAACACCGACATGAAGCGCGAGATCGACCACCTCGCGAAGTTCATGCACATGGCCGTCGACTACGCGAAGGAGATCGGCTTCACGGGCCAGTTCTACTTCGAGCCCAAGCCCCGCGAGCCGATGAAGCATCAATACGACTTCGACTCGGCGACGTGCATCAACTTCCTGCGGACCTACGGCCTCGAAAAGCACGTGAAGATGAACATCGAGACCAACCATGCC
>RGVT01000423.1 GCA_010027105.1 Planctomycetia bacterium | reverse complement strand
GACGTGAAATACGACGACCGTCACGCCTGGCAGACGGTGTGCGACATGTACCGCCAGTGGCCCTTCTTCCAGGCCACGATCGACAACGCCACGCTCGCGCTCGCCAAGGCCGACATGTACATCGCCCAGCGCTATTCCGAACTCACGAGCGATCCCGACGTCCGCCGTCGCATCTGGCAGCGGATCGCGGCGGAGCGCGACCGCACCCGCCAGGCGATCCTCGACATCGTCGGCGGCGGCGAGCTGCTCGGCACCACGCCCTGGTTCCAGCGGTCGATCGAGGCCCGCAACCCGTCGATCGACCCCCTCAACCTCATCCAGATCGAGTTCATGCGGCGGCGGGCGGCCGCCGGCCCCGACGCCCCCCCCGACGACGCCCTCCGCGACCTCCTGCGGCTCTGCGTCCAGGGCATCGCCTCGGGCATGCGCACGACAGGATGATATCCGACAACGAATACGCCCCCTCCGACTACCGAGAGGCGAGGGGGTCGGCAAACGCTCGACGAGCCTTGGGCCGGCACGGCCCACGCGAGGAGACTTTTGCCGCCCCCGAGCCGGTGCATCCCAGATAAGGACGTACCCTCATGCCCGACGCCGCCGACCTCGCCGTCAAGACGCTCGGCCCCTGCCGGATCGACTCGCCGCTCAAGCCGATGCTCGAGTCGCGCCAGACCACCACCCACTACGTGGCCGAGGACGACCGCGTGCTGTTCCACGACACGCTCCGGCTCGCGGCGGCGACGGGCCTCCCCGTCGACGCCCTGCCCGGCTTCGAGCCGGCCGGCCCGCGGCGCAGCATCTTCTTCGACTCGGCGAAGATGCGGGTGGGAATCGTCACCTGTGGCGGCCTCTGCCCCGGGCTCAACGACGTGATCCGCGGCCTGGTGATGGAGCTTTCGCACCACTACCGCGTGCAACGGATCTACGGCTTCCGCAACGGCTACCAGGGCTTCATCCCGCGCTACGGCCACGACGTGCTCGACCTCACGCCGGCGGGCGTGAGCGCGATCAACGAGGACGGCGGCACGATCCTCGGCACGTCCCGCGGCGGCCAGGATCCCCACGAGATCGTCGACTGCCTCGAGCGGATGAATATCAGCGCCCTGTTCGTGATCGGCGGCGACGGCACGATCCGCGGGGCGATGCAGATCGCGGCCGCCGTGGCGGAGCGCGGCCAGAAGATCGCCGTCGTCGGGATTCCCAAGACGATCGACAACGACATCCCCTACCTCGACCAGAGTTTCGGATTCCAGACGGCGTTCGCGGAGGCGGCCAAGTCGATCCGCGCGGCCCACGTCGAGGCCAAGGCCTCGCCCAACGGCATCGGCCTCGTCAAGCTCATGGGCCGCCACTCGGGGTTCATCGCCTGCTATGCGTCGCTCGCCGAGTCGGACGCCAACTACGTGCTCATCCCGGAGGTGCCGTTCGCGCTCGACGGCGACCGCGGCCTGCTCGCCCACCTGCGCGGCCGCGTGCTGGCCCGCGGGCACGCCGTGATCGTGGTGGCCGAGGGGGCGGGGCAGGATCTCGTGCCCGAGAGCGAGGCGGGGGTCGACGCCTCCGGCAACAAGAAGCTCGCCGACATCGGCCTGTTTCTCAAATCCCGGATCGCCGACCACTTCGCGAAGGCGGGGATGGAGTGCAACCTCAAGTACATCGACCCGAGCTACGCGATCCGCA
>RGVT01000422.1 GCA_010027105.1 Planctomycetia bacterium | reverse complement strand
ATTGAAAGCTACCGAAGTGCGATCATTGAAACAGGCGCAACGCAGGCCGATCAAGATTTTTTGAATCAACAAGCGTTGATTGCAAAACAGCGAGCCGATCTCGATGCGGCGACGATGCAGGCGCAAGCATCGCTTGATATACAAAGCGGCGCAGCTTTGCAAGCCTATGCGATTGAAGTGCGCGCCGACGTTGCGGATATGTACAAGCAAATTTTGAAGCGCGAAGCGGACGAGGGCGGGCTTAATTATTGGACGAGTGAAATTGTATCGGGCAATGTAACGGGCGAGCTTGTCGCGGTCGCGCTTTCGCAGTCTGAAGAGGCGATTATTCTCGGAGCTTATGAGCAATATTTGTATCGCGTTCCATCCATGTCGGAGCGCCAATATTGGATCGACTCAATTGTTAAGCAAAAATTGTCGATCGATCAAGCGGTTAGCTATATTGCCAATTCTGAGGAAGCGCAGCAGTATCACGCGGCGATTGTGCCGACCACAAACACGCAACCTTTGATTGTGCAAGCGATCAACCCGGCAACCGGCAGCGCACAGTCCATCGATCCGATCATGGGCACAAGCACCTGGGGCGCGAGTTACACCAATCAGGATATGGTCGCAGCCGACCCGCAGGCTTCACCCGTGATTGAGCTTCAGAATTATTACAACCCGGACGTTAACATAGCAGACCTTGAACCGGTTTCGCCGATTGGCGATGCAAGCCCCGCGCTTGCTTTCAAGGCACGCGATGAGATATATCGCGCTTACACGACAATCTTAAAGCGCGAGCCTGCCGAGTCGGAATATCAGTATTGGGAGCCTCAACTGATTAACCGAGCGCTATCGCTTGCTGACTTTAAGCGCTATGTTGCCGAAAGCGCCGAAGCAAAAGCGCTTGCTGCGCGAAAAAATGCAGTTACGCTGACCGATACGCCCCCGCCTGAAGTGGTCGCCGACGCTGCCAAGAAAACCGAAGGGATCGGGGCGGCAATTGGCCTACTTTCGGCGCTAACCTTTTTTCTTGGACAGTAAGCCATGCTCGGCGAATCCCCGGCAACCGGACCCTATGACATTGAGAGCGAAAGCCCGCTTTCGCTTGATTACTACCGCAATAAAGTGCGCGAGTTTCAACAGGTTATCAATGCTTTGGATGAAACCGGGCGGACGGTCGACGCGCTCATTCGCGAGATTGGCGCAGGCGAATTAGCCGATGATTTGATTGCCCTACAAGCTGAATTTGCGTCGAAAAAATCGCAGATCAAGATTGCAGCCGAAGCGATCAATTTTGCAGCGAGCGGTGCTAACGCGATCGGGATTCGTTTTCCGCAGTTGAGCCTGCCGCAGACCCTTGGTGCAGCCCCCATCGTTGCAGGCGCAGCGATTGCCGCAGCGGTTGCAGCCGCAGCAGGCATTATTATTTGGGGGCGCGAATGGATTATTGGCGTGAATCAGCGCTTGAGGGATGCCGAGCTTTTGGGCGCGGTCCCGGAGGGCGATAAAGCCAAAGTTGCCGAGGCAATCTTAAAGACCGAAGTCGCCGTTGCGCAAGCAACCGAATCGCCCCTTTCAAGCATCGCGAGCATTGTTAAATGGGTTGCGATTGGCGTTGCGGTTTTTTATGCTTTTGAAGCATTTAAGAAAATCCGCGATTAAAGACCATGACAAGCCGCGCCCTCATCAACCCTC
>RGVT01000421.1 GCA_010027105.1 Planctomycetia bacterium | reverse complement strand
ATTGGCCGATGCGCCACCAACCCCGCCACCACCTCCACCGCCGCGTTGAATGAGCCCGTCGTTTCCGCCTCCACCACCGCCTCCGGCAGCGCCACCTGAGGCGCCGTTGTAACCGCCCGAGCCCGCACCAGCGCCAGTCAGGAACGCGCCGATACCTCCGGGATTTCCATACGAACTGCCCGCCCCACCGAAGGCCCCGTTTCCAAATCCGCCACCACCACCACCCGACGAATCGACGCCGCCCCGGTAGCCGACCGAGCCGACGCCTCCCATGCCGCCACCACCGCCGCAGCCGGTAACGCTGTACGTTCCGCCCGCACCGCCAATCGCGCCATTGGACATAAAGCTGACGTTCGTCAGCGTGACCGCAGTCGCCAGGGTCACACCCGACCCGGGAATTCCCGATCCGTTCGCCACGAATATCCCGCCACCCAACCCGGCCCCACCGCCGCTGCTGTCCATACCGGCTCCGCCCTGCGCCAGGCCGTTCTCGATCGTCACATTGTTGATGTTCACCGTGCCGCCGGCGATGAAGAACGCGCGGTCGCCCGCGCCTGCATTGGCCTGCGACATGTCGATCGTGGCGCCGTTGCCGTTGATCACAAGGCCAGACGTATTCGCAGCCGCGAGCCCGATAAACATCTGCGCCGACGGCTGGATCGTGCCGCTGGTGGCGAAGTTGATCGTAAAGGGGCCGGAGCCCATCCAGGCATTTGCCGCCTGGATGGCGGCCGCGAGATCGCCGGCCGTGGTGACGCTCGATGACTGGCCGAACGCGGCGGGGCTTGCGCACAGGCACGTTGCGATGCAGAGCAGGCGGGTCGCGCCTGCGGAATAGTGTCGGTGTTGCATCACGGCCCCCCTGCAGGCTTGCGGCGAGAGCGCAAGGCGAGGCCGGCGAGGCCTGTCGCCAAGAGCGCGAGCGTGGCCGGCTCGGGCACGGCAGCGAGACGAAAACCGGTGTAGTTGTCCTCGTACGACGGATCGACCGCTGTCCTGACGGAGGACGGCAAGTAGCCGTAACTGAAGTTCCAACTGCCGCCCCGCAGCCCGCGAGTCGAGCCGGACGCGGCAAGCCCATCGAGATCGTTCCATTCCAACGCGTTCCCGCTCATGTCAAATGCACCGTAGGCACTGGGCCCCCCATTGGTGCCCACGGTGGTGACGTTGCCGATTTGACCATTCCAATTCGCGGTGTTGTTGAAGTTGGCGAAGTTGCCGGTGCTCCCTGCGGAACCGACGCCGGTCACGGAAGCCGACACCTCCATCGGAGACGTGTCGCTCTGCGTGGCGTAGTCCCAGTAGCCCGCGGTCGTGCCTCCGCCCTGGTAGTACGCGGCCTTGTACCACTGGTTCTCCGTCGGGATGAAGAACAGCGCGCCGGCGTTCACCCCGGGGGCATTTCCGCTCGTGGCGTTGTTGAGCGTATAAGCCCCCGTCTCAGTGCTCCCCGAACCCCTGCCGTTGTGCAGCCAGTTGGCCACCCGGGCCGCATCCCACCAGGTCACCCACACCACGGGTTTATCGCCCATGTTCGCCTTTGCGGCATAGCGGCTGCCGGTGGCCGTGCCGGTGTTCGTGATGCCGCCCAGGGCGTCGCTGCCCATGTTGGCGTTGTAGATCGAGTTGGGGTTCGTGCCATTCGGGTCTACGGCGTTGAGGAAGTCCACGTACTGTGAGT
>RGVT01000043.1 GCA_010027105.1 Planctomycetia bacterium | reverse complement strand
AGCGGACGTCGTCGGCCTCGAGGTCGTCCGAGCCGTCGATCACCACCCGGCCCTGCCGGATCCCCGGCTCGAGGCCCGAGACGTCGAACGTCACCTGCGTCGCCGCCCCCTCCTTCCAGGCCAGCGGCTTGAGCGCCCGGCGCACGTAGCCGCCGTCGGCCGCCAGCATCTCCACGGCGATCGCGCGGGTGGCATCCGGCCCGCTGCGGGCGGTGGCGACGGTGAGCGCCGCCGCCGACCCGGCCGGGATCACGTCTCCGGCGAGTTCCACCGCCTCCAGGGCGAAGTTGCGGCGGGTCCGCGCACCGACGTCGACGTAGAGCACGCTCACATCCGGGTGGGCCGCCGTCATTTCCAGCGGAGCCGCGCCCCCCCAGGCCCCGCGGGAACAGTCGGTGAACACGTACATCTCCCGGCGGACCAACGCCGACGACTCGAGCAGCCGCACCGCCTCGGCCATCGCCCCGGCGAGCGTCGTGCCGGGCGTGCCGGCGGCCAGCCGCTCGACGCGGGCCGTGGCCGCGGCCACGGTGGGCAGGAACGCGGCCGCGTTGCCCGCCGTGTCGAGCACGGCGACCTTGCTGGTGGGGGGCAGCTTCGCGAACAGGACCCGCGCCATGTCGGCGGCCTGCTCGAGGCGGGTGCGGTTGCCCTCGCGGAGTGCCATCCGGGGCGCCGTGTCGAACACGAACGCCGCCGCCACCGGGCCCTCCGCGTCGGCCAGCCAGCCGGCCCCGCGGACCGTCGGCCGCGCCAGCGCGACCGCCAGGAGCGCGAGCGCCGCCACGCGGGCCGCGAGGAGCAGCAGGTGGTTGAGCCGCAGCCGCCGCCGGTTCGCCACCGCCCGCTCGCGCAGGAACCGCAGCGCCGGAAACTCGTGCCTGACGGGCCGGCGCCGCATCACCAGGTGGAGGATCACCGGCACGGCGACGAGCGCCGTCCCGGCGAGCAAGAGCGGCGTGAGGAACGAGACTCCCATGGCGGCTAGAACCGGTTCCGGCGGCTGAGCAGGTATTCCATCAGCGCCTTGTCGAACTGCATGCCGGTGTCGAGCGGCACGTAGTCGATCCCGGCCCGGAGGCAGGTGCGGCGGTACTCGTCGCGAAACGCGGCCACCGCGGCCAGGTAGTCGCGGCGGGCCGCGTCGGCGTCGATCACGAGGCGGTCGTGCGACTCGGGCTCGGTGAAGTCGACGAGGCCCTCGAACGGAAACCGCACCTCCGCCTCGTCGAGCACGTGGAACAGGATCACGTCGTGGCCGCGGTGCCGCAGTCGCAGCAGGGACTCGCGGACCGGCTCCACGTCGGTGAGCAGGTCGCTGAAGATCATCACCAGCGAGCGGTGGCGGAGCATGGCCGCCATCTGCGAGATGCTCCGGGGGATGTCGGTGGCTCCCGCGGGGGCCACCGTGGCGAGCGCGGAGAGCACCTGCGCGATCTGCGACCGCTTCGAACGGGCGGGGAGCCGCGCATGGAGGCGGTCGTCGAACGTCATCAGGCCGCACGGATCCTGCTGGTGGATCATCAGCCAGCAGAGGGCGGCCGCCAGGGAGATCGAGTAGTCGAGCTTCGTGAACTCCTGACGGTGCGTGTAGGCCATGGAGGCGCTGGTGTCGATCGCGAGGTAACCGGTGATGTTGGTCTCGGCCTCGAACTTCTTGACGTAGGGCTTGTCGGTCTTGGCGTAGACCAGCCAGTCGATGTCCTTCGGGTCGTCGCCCGGGGCGTACTTACGATGCTCGCTGAACTCGACGGAAAACCCCTGGTAGGGGCTGGCGTGCAGCCCCTGGAGGAATCCGCGCACGATGAACTGCGCGCGCAGGTCGAGCCTGGCGATCCGCCGCACGACCTCGGGCTTCAGGTATTCCTCGACGGCCCGCACCATGGCCGGCTCACTGGACGGGCTCGATCATTTCACGAGCTTGGGGATCTCGGGCTCGGGCAGCTCGCGGACGAGCCGCTCCACGATCGATTCGCTGGTCAGGCCGTCGGCCTGGGCCTGGAAGTTGGTGGCGACGCGGTGGCGGAGCACCGGCACGGCGATCCGCCGCACGTCGTCGATCGACACGCTGAAGCGGCCGTCCATCGCCGCCATCGCCTTGCCGCCCTGGATGAGGAACTGGCCGGCCCGCGGGCCCGCGCCCCAGTCGACCAGGTCGCGCACGTAGGCCGGCGCCAGCGGATCCCTCGGACGCGTGGCCCGCACCAGCCGGGCCACGTACTTCACGATGTATTCGCTCACAGGCACGCTCCCGACGAGTTTCTGGATGTTGACGATCGCCCGACCCGAGAGCACCTTCCGCACCTCCGGCTTCTCGGCCCGCGTCGTCGCCATCAGGATCTGCTCCTCCTCGGCGGCGGTCGGGTAGCCGACCTTGATGTTGAACATGAACCGGTCGAGCTGGGCCTCCGGAAGCGGGTACGTGCCCTCCTGCTCGATCGGGTTCTGCGTGGCGATCGTGAAGAAGGGGTCGGGGAGCCGGTGGGTCTCCTGCCCGGCCGACACCTCCTGCTCCTGCATCGCCTGGAGCAGGGCCGCCTGCGTCTTGGGGGGAGTGCGGTTGATCTCGTCGGCGAGGAGGATGTTGGTGAAGATCGGCCCCTCCACGAACCGGAAGCTCCGCCGGCCCGCCTCGTCCTCCTCGAGGACGTTCGTGCCGGTGATGTCCGACGGCATGAGGTCGGGCGTGAACTGCACCCGCTTGAATCCCACGTCGAGGATCCGCGCGAGCGTCGAGACCATCAGCGTCTTCGCCAGCCCGGGCACCCCCTCGAGCAGGCAGTGGCCGCGGGTGAAGACCGCCGCGAACAGCTGCTCGATCACCTCGTTCTGGCCGACGATCACCTTCTGCAGCTCCTCCTGCATCAGCCTGCGATGCTGGGCGAACTCGTGCAGGACGTCGTCGAGGGTCTTCGGCTTCTGGGCGGTCGACACGGAGAGCGCGATCCTTCCTGGGGCGGGAACCGGATGAGTCCCTTCCGTCCAGTATCCGCGGCCGCGGGGAATGCGGCAAACGTCCACGCGGCCACTGCCGCGGTTTCGCCGACCGCGGGACGGCCCGACCGGAAAAAGCGGTAGACTTGCAGTCGCCGTCGTTCGGCGTGCCGGTGCGTCGTCCAGCGTCCTCCACCCCGACCGAGTCCTCCGAGGTCCGCCGTGCGGGTCGTTTCGCTCGCCATCGCGGCCCTCGTCGTCGCGGCCTCGTGTGCCGCACGCCCCGGCCGGGCCGAGGAGCCGGCGCCGCTCGCGCCGGAGCAGATCCAGAGGGCGGTCGAGAAGGCCCGCGACTGGCTCTCGCGCGAGCAGGAGGCCGACGGCTCGTGGGAGTGCGCGATGCGCACGCAGGACACCCGCGTGGGCGCCACGGCGCTCGTGATGCTGGCGTTGGCCAACGCCGGCGTCACTTCCGACGAGCCTGCCCTGCGGAGGGGGCTCGACTGGCTGCGCCGCCAGGAGCCGGAGGAGACCTACTCGGTGTCGCTGCAGACGCTCGTGCTGGCGATGCTCGCCCCCGCCGCCGACCGGGCGATCATCCAGCGCAACGTCGGTTGGCTGGAGCAGACGCAGGTGTCGCAGGGGCCGGCGGCCGGCTCGTGGACCTACGGCAAGGGGAAGGGCACCGGCGACAACTCGAACTCCCAGTTCGCCCTCTTGGCCCTCCACGAGGCCGCCCGCGCGGGGGCGCGGGTCAAACCCGAGGTGTGGATGAAGGCCCAGCAATACTGGGTGTCGTGCGCCAACGCCGACGGCTCGTGGGGCTACACGATCGGCAACGTGGCCGGTACGGGCAGCATGACCTGTGCGGGCATCGCGAGCGTGTGGATCACGGCCGAGCACCTCGGCACCCCCGACGCCCAGGCCGGCCGCGACACCGTCTCCTGCTGCGGGGGCGGTTCGTCGCCGAAGGTGCTCGAGCGCGGCCTCGAATGGCTCGGCAAACGGTTCACCGCCCGCGAGAATCCGGGCGGCGGCCAGACCTGGCACTACTACTACCTCTACGGGCTCGAGCGGGTGGGCCGGTTCACCGCCCGGCGGTTCATCGGGCAGGCCGACTGGTATCTCGAGGGGGCCCGCGTGCTCGTGGCCGCGCAGGACCAGCTCTCCGGCGCCTTCCGCGGCGGCCGGATCGAGGATCCGGTGGTGGCGACGAGCTTCGCGCTCCTGTTCCTCGCCAAGGGCCGCCGCCCGGTGCTCGTGGCCAAGAGCCGCCACGATCCCGGCACCGACTGGAATCGCCACGGCCACGACGTCGCCCACCTCGTCGAGCACGTCGAGACGCAGTGGCGCAAGGACTATCCGGCCGGGCTCTCCTGGCACGTCGTCGATACGCCGGCGGCCGCGCTCGACGACTTCCGCCAGGCGCCGGTGCTCTGGCTCTCGGGCAAGGGGGCGTTCGACCTCGGCCCCGACGCCGGGCAGCGGCTGCGGCGGTACGTCGACGAGGGGGGCTTCATCTTCGCGGAGGCCTGCTGCCCCGCGAGCGGCGAGTTCGACCGGCGGTTTCGCCAGCTCGTGGGGGAGATCTTCCCGGAGCCGGAATACGGCCTGCACCTGCTGCCCCCGGAGCACCCGGCGTGGCACGCGGAGGAGATCGTGCCGCCGGAACTGCACCGGCCGCTCCTGGGCGTCGACTACGGCTGCCGCACCTGCCTGATCTATGCTCCACCGATCTATGCTCCACCGACGGATGGAAAAAGTCCTGCGCCGTCGATGCCGAGCCTCTCCTGCCTGTGGGAGATCGGCGGCCCCTCGCGCCGCGGGCTCGCGCCGGCGGTCCAGCGGGAGGTCGACGCGGCGCTGGCCATCGGCACGAACGTGCTGGCCTACGCGACCAACCGCGAGCTCAAGAGCAAGGACCAGCTCTTCGCGGCCGCGGAGATGCCGGCCGCCCCAACCGAGCGGTTCGAGCGGGGGCGGATCACGATCGGCAAGCTGCGGCACGGCGGCATGTGCGACGCCGCCCCGGGGGCCCTGGCCAACATCCTCCGGGCCGCGGCCCGGGAACTCGGCGTGCGGGTCGATGACACGCCCGATCGCATCGACCCGACCGACCCGCGGCTGTTCGACCACCACCTCGTGTTCATGCACGGGCGGCAGGGATTCGCCTTTTCCGAGGCGGCCCGCGCGCGGCTCCGGGAATTCTGCGACCGCGGCGGCACGCTACTCGCCGACAGCGTGTGTGCCGCCGGGAGCTTCAGCGCCGCGTTCCGGGCGGAGGCGGCGGCGGTGTTTCCCGACCGGAAGCTGGAGGAGATCCCCGCCTCCGACCCACTCTTCTCCGCGGCCGAGTACGGCGGCTACGACGTCCGCGAGGTGACGCTCCGCGAGCCGGCCGGAGGCGAGGGACCGCTCGCCGCCCGCCGCCGGAGGATCACCCCGCGGCTCGAGGGCGTGCGGATCGGCGACCGCTGGGCCGTGATCTTCTCCCCCTACGACCTCTCCTGCGCGCTCGAGAAGCAAAACTCCCTCGAGTGCACCGGCTACGACCGCGACGACGCCGAGAAGATCGCCCTCAACATCCTCCTCTACTCCCTGCACCACTGACGGGCCGGGCGGCGGCCTACGACCGGTCGGAGTCGCCGTCGCCGCCGGTCAGGTAGCTGGCGTAGTAGAGGAGCGCGAGGATGCTCTGGAGCGTGGCGGCGACGTAGGTCCATGCGGCCGCGTTGAGCACCGTGTTGACGGCCGGCATCTCGGCCGCGGGCACGATGCCGAGGCTCACGAGCTGGGCCTTGGCACGGTTGCTCGCGTCGATCTCCACCGGCAGGTTCACCACCTGGAACAGCACCGTGCCGGCGAACAACGCGATGCCCAACCAGGCCAGCGGCCTGCTCGCGAGCATCAGGCCGAACATGAACATGTACAAGCCGAGCCCGCTGCCGACGTTGGCGAAGTTCACCGCCGCGTTGCGGATCGTCATCAGCGAGAAACTCTGGGCGTCCTGGAGGGCGTGCCCCGCCTCGTGGGCCGCGATGCCGACGGCCGCCAGCGAGCGGCTGCCATACACCCCCTCCGACAGCCGCAGCACCTTCTTCTGCGGATCGTAGTGGTCGTTGAGCGTGCCCGGGATCGGCTCGATCTCGACGTCCGTCGCGCCGGCGGAATCGAGGATATGCCGCGCGGCGGCGGCCCCCGTCAACGGGGCCGGCTCGCGCGACGCCGCGGCGAACGCCGACTTCACCCGCCACTGCGCCCACAGGGCCAGGAGGATGGCGGGCGCGACGGCCAGCATGTAGGCAGGGTCGAAAAACAGCGGCATCGGCGGGACATCTCCGGGAGCGACGGGTTCGCTGTATTCTAGTGTGTCGCATCCAGGAGGGGCCACATGCTCGAGCGTCGTGCAGGCAGCGGTCGGGCCGGAATCGCCCGGGCCGCGATCATCTGGATCGTGATTCCCTGGACCGGCACGGCGGGCTGCGCTCCGCCGCCGCCCGCCGCCGAGGCGGGCGGGCCGGCGGCCGCCGCGCCGTTGTGCGACCGGATCCGGACCGCGATCATCCGCGCCCGCGACGGCCGGCGGCTCGACGCCGGCGTCCATGGCGCCTGGCAGGTGGTTCACGGGATTCTCGCCTTCGGCCCCGAGTTTCCGCTCGCGCACGACGGCCGCGTCGTCCGCGCCCTCGACCACCTCCTCGGCGGCGGTCCTCTCACCGGCTGGCGGCTGCGGCCGGGCGGCCATGGCGTGGTCGCCATCGTCGACGAGGGGAGCACGACCGGCCAGGGTCACCCCGATCAGTGGCTCGGCTATCTGTCGCAGTGCGGTCGCGGCGGGCTCTCGCTCGACGCGAAACTTGTGGTGGCCGGCCACGACTACACCCTCGCCGACCTGCTCGAGCAGGCGAAGTTCGACATCCGGCCGGGACAGGAAGCGACGTGGACGCTCATGGCGCTCGCCGCCTACGTGCCGCCCGACACGTCCTGGACCGCGGCCGACGGCTCGTCATGGACCGTCGAAGATGTCGTGCGGATGGAGGCCGATGCCGACCTCTCGACGAGCGCCTGCGGCGGGGCCCACCGCATCGCGCTGCGCGGGGCGACGCCGATGCGCCCCTCTCCGGTGGCTGGGCGGCCGCCGCCGATCGGCTTGCCGACGCGATCGACAGGGCCCGCCGCTTCCAACAGGCGGACGGCAGCTTTTCCACGCAGTTCTTCGCACGCCCCGGCATGTCGCCCGACGTCTTCGCGCGGCTCGGCGCCACCGGCCACGTGTTCGAGGTGCTGGCTCTGGCGCTCGATGACGACGAACTCGCCGCCCCGTGGGTCACCCGCGCCGCCGAGCGGCTCGTGACCCTGCTCGAGCAGACGGCCGACGTCGACGTCGAGTGCGGAGCCCTCTACCACGCCGTGCACGGCCTCCTGCTCTACGAGCGGCGGGTCTGCCCGCGGAGCGGGGGCGCGGCGGCCGTCGGGCGGTCAGCGCGACACCAGCAGCGAGTGCACCGCGTCGACGAGCACGTGCAGGTCGCCGTGCCAGTCGATCGTGGTGCTCGCCTGGGTGGCGAGGTTCTTGAACTGGGCCGTGCCCCCCGCGAACTCGTCGCTGCCGACGAGGAGCGCCGCCGGAAAGCCCTTCCTGGCCGCGATCTTCAATTGCTGGCCCACGCGCCGCGGCTCGGGGAAGAACTCCACCGCCATCCCGGCCGCGCGCAGGGCCGCGGCGATCCGCAGGTAGTCGGCCAGGTGGGCCTCGTCGAAGAACACGAGGAACACCTCGGCCGGCGTCTCCACGGCGGACGCCCCGCCGAGCTCCTCGAGGCCGGCGAGCAGGCGGTCGATGCCGAGCGACGCCCCGACGCCGGGCAGTGACTGCCTGGTGTAGAGGCCCGCCAGATCGTCGTAGCGGCCGCCGGAGCAGATGCTGCCGAGCGCGGGCAGGTCGTCGAGAAAACTCTCGAGCACGATGCCGGTGTAGTAGTCGAGCCCGCGGGCGATCGAGGGATCGACGACGAGGCGGCCCTCGGGCACGCCGGCCGCCTGCGCGCCCGCGAGCAGGGTGCGAAGCGCGACCACGCCGGCCTGCCCGCCCTTCGAACCCGCGACGAGGCCTTCGAGCGCTGACAGCACGCCGGTGGCCGGGCCGGCGAGCCCGGCCATGCCGAGGAGCGTGTCGATCGCGGCGGCCGACACACCGTGGCCCGACAGTTCGGTGGCCACCGCCTCCGGCGTGGCCTTGCCGAGTTTGTCGAGCGCCCGCAGCACGTCCGCCGACCGCTCGGCGAGCCCGAGGCCGGCCAGCACATCCCCGAGGACCCGCCGATCGTTCACGCGGATCGTGAACCGCTCGATGCCGATCGCCGTCAGAAGATCGTGCACCACGAGCACCATCTCGAGGTCGGCCACGGGGCTGGTGGTGCCGATCGTGTCGAAGTCGCACTGCATGAACTCGCGGTAGCGGCCGCGCTGCGTGTTTTCGCCGCGCCACACCGTGGCCATGTGGTAGCGCTTGAAGGGCGTGCCGAGGTCCGCGATGTGCTGGGCGCAGAACCGCGCGAACGGCACCGTGAGGTCGAACCGCATGCCCACCTCGCGGCCGCCGTGGTCGGTGAAGCGGTAGAGCTGCTTGTCGGTCTCCGTGCCTCCCTTGCCGGTGAGGATCTCGAGGTATTCCAGCGCCGGCGTGTCGATCGGGGCGAACCCGTACGACCGGTAGACCCGTCGGGCGACGTCGAGGATCCGCTCGCGCTCGAGCGCCTGCGCGGGCAGGTGGTCGCGAAACCCCTTGAGGGTGCGCGGCTCGATGCGCGAACGCGGATCGGTCATGACACGATCGGCAGGAGCGCGGGCTTCGGGCCGCGGATGCTCCGGTCGCGGTGCTTCCGCCGCCGGCCGTCGCCGAGCGCCTCGCCGCCGGGGCCGAGCACCGCGTCCATGTATTCCTCCACCTGCTCGGCCGTCTCGAAGTACTGGTCGTAGACCCAGTCGTCCTCGTACTCGCAGTCCTTCGTCGTGTACTCGCGGCAGATCCGGGGCCGGGTCTCGTAGATGCCGCAGCGGTGGTCGGCCCCGAGGTGCTTGCATTCGGTGTGCACGCACACGTACCAGTCGCCATCCTCGGTGAACACGGTGGCGTGGTCGTGGAGGAGGAACCAGCGGATGTACTCGAACTCCTCGCGGGTGGTGGGCGTCTCGAGCGGCAGGGCGAAATAGCGGCAGCACTTCGCGGTGCAGTATTCGCAGAGCACCTTGTCCTTGGGCACGTCGCCCCGCTTGGGCTTTTTCGGCAGCGTGGGCAGCGGCAGATCGGCGGGCGACATCGAAACCTCCGTGCGGCGCGGTGCCCGCGGCGGCCGCGGGGTTGGGCACTATACCATCCGTGAGGCGCCGCCGATCCCCTATACTCGCGTCCGCCCGGAGGGAGTCGGTCGATGCCGAAGCGCTGGCACATTCAGCCCCACGATCAGGCCGTCGTCGCCGGCCTCGAGCGGGCGGCGGGGGTCTCGCCCATCGTCGCCCGGCTGCTGGCCGCCCGCGGCCTGACCGACGCGGCCGCCGTGAAGCCGTTCCTCGCGGGCACGATGGCCGACCTCCGCGACCCCGACCTCCTGCCCGGCGTGCCCGAGGCGGCCGACCGGATCCTGGCGGCGGTGCGGGCCGGCCGGCGGATCGTCGTCTACGGCGACTACGACGCCGACGGGATGTGCGCCACGGCGATCCTCATGGGCTGCCTGGAGGCGCTCGACGCCACCGCCGCCTGGTACGTGCCCGACCGCCTCGAGGAGGGCTACGGCCTCAACGCCCGCGCGCTCGACGCGCTCGCGGGGCAGGGCGCACACCTCGTCGTCACCGTCGACTGCGGCATCGCCAGCGTCGCGGAGGCCCGCCACGCCCGGGACCTCGGCCTCGAGCTGATCGTCACCGACCACCATGCCTTCGCCGCCGCCCTTCCCGAGGCGGCGGTGCTCGTGCATCCGCGGCTGCCGGGCGCGGCGTACCCCTTCGGCGACCTGTGCGGCGCCGGCGTGGCGTTCAAGCTCGCCTGGGCGATCGCCACCCGGGCCAGCGGCGCGCGGCAGGTCACGCCGCGGCTCCGCGAGATGCTCCTCAGGGGGATGGGCTTCGCAGCCCTGGGCACGGTGGCCGACGTGGTGCCGCTGCTCGACGAAAACCGGATCTACGTCAAGCACGGGCTCGAGTGCCTGCGCACGCGGGGCGGGCCCGGCATCGCCCGCCTCCTCGAACTCGCCAAGCTCGGCGAGAAGTCGCAGCTCGACAGCGAGGACGTGGCCTTCCGCCTCGCGCCGCGGCTCAACGCCGCCGGGCGGCTCGGCCAGGCCGCCTGCGGCATCGAACTCCTGACGACGGCCGACGACGGCCGGGCCGCGAGCCTGGCCACCTATCTCCACGAACTCAACGCGCGCCGCGAGACGGAGGAACGGAGCATCCTGCTGGCGGCCACGAAGCAGGCCCGCGAGCGGTTCGATCCGGAGGCCGACGCGGCGCTCGTGCTCGCCGACCGCGACTGGCATCCGGGCGTGATCGGGATCGTGGCCGGCAGGCTGGCCGAGAGGTTTCACCGGCCCGTGGTGATGATCGCCCAGGATCCGTTGCAGGGCCGGCCGGCCACGGGCAGCGCCCGGAGCGTGCCGGGGTTCGACGTCCACGAGGCGCTCGACGCCTGCCGCGGGCATCTGGTGACCTGCGGCGGCCACGCCGCCGCGGCCGGCCTGCGGATCGACGACCGGAACATCGACGCCTTCCGCGAGCGGTTCGTGTCCGAGGTCGCCGCCCGGCTGCCCGAGTCGCTCCGCCGGGCCCAGCTCGCGATCGACGGCGAGGCGACGCTCGCCGGGCTCACGCTCGACACGGTCGACGAGATCGAACGGCTCGCGCCGTTCGGCCAGGCCAACCGGCGGCCGCTCCTCTGCGCCACCGACGTCGGGCCCGCCACCTGGCGATGAACCTCGTGCAGCACGGCGCGAAACTCCGCGGCGTGGCGTTCGGCGGCGCCGAGTGGCTCGATCACCTGCCGCCGCCCGGGCAGCCATTCCACGTCGCCTTCAAGCCGAAGATCAACGAGTTCCGCGGCCGGCGCACCGCCGAGATGGAGATCGTCGACTGGCGGCCGACAGGCATCGAAGTCTCCGGCGACCCGCTCACCGCCCCGTAGGACAGGCTTCAGCCTGTCACCCGTTCACACAGGCTTCAGCCTGTCACCCGTTCACACAGGCTTCAGCCTGTCACCCGTTCACACAGGCTTCAGCCTGTCACCACGACATCGCGAGAACATCCATGCACCCCCGCCCCCTGCTCTGCCTGGCCATCGTGACGCTCATGGTCGCCTCCGCCCGCGCCGACGATTGGCCGCAGTGGATGGGTCCCGGCCGCGACGGCGTGTGGCGCGAGGCCGGCGTCGTCGACGCGATCCCCGCCGCCGGCCTTCCGGTCGAGTGGCGGGTGGCGGTGAAGGGGGGCTACTCCGGGCCCGCCGTCGCCGCCGGCCGGGTGTATCTCACGGACTACGACCGTCCGGAGGGGCCGCTGACCAACGCGCCCAACGACCGCACCGCATTCGCGGGCCGCGAGCGGATCCTGTGCCTCGACGCCGCCACCGGGAAGATGCTCTGGAAGCACGAATACGACTGCCCGTACGCGATCTCGTATGCCTCCGGCCCGCGCTGCACGCCGACCGTGGCCGACGGAAAGGTGTACGTGCTCGGCGCCGAAGGCAACCTGACGTGCCTCGACGCGGTCACCGGCGCCGTCGTGTGGACGAAGGACTTCAAGAAGGACTACGGCGCGCCGACCCCGATCTGGGGCTTCTGTGGCCACCCTCTCGTCGAGGGCGGGCAGTTGATCTGCCTGGTGGGCGGACCGGGAAGCGTGGCGGTGGCCTTCGACAAGGACACCGGCCGCGAACTCTGGCGGGCGCTCTCGGCGAGCGAGAGCGGCTACTGTCCGCCCACGATGATCGAGAGCGCCGGCGTTCGGCAACTCCTGATCTGGGATGCGGACAATTTGAACGCCCTCGACCCGACGACCGGCCGGGTGCTCTGGTCGCAGCCGCTCAAACCGATGTACGGCATGTCGATCATGGCTCCCCGCGTGGCCGACACGAAGCAGGGCCGTGTGCTCTATGCAGGAGGCATCGGCCGCGTGGGGGCGCTCTTTGCGCTCGCGTCGGACAAACCCGATGCGCGGGTCGTGTGGCGGGGCGAGCCGAAGACCGCCGTCTACTGCGCCAACAGCACGCCGTTCATCGCAGGGGAAACGCTCTACGGCTGCGACTGCGACACCGGCATGCTGACGGCGGTCGATCTGGAAACGGGGACGCGCCTGTGGGAATCGCCCGACGCCACGATGGGAGGCACCCGCCGCGGCAAGCACGGCACCGCGTTTCTCGTCCGGCACGAGCCGGAGCCCGAGACGCCGACCTCCCCCCGACGCACGTGGATCTTCAGCGAAACGGGCGACCTGGTCCTCGCGAGCCTGTCGCCGGCGGGCTACGTGGAACTCGGCCGGGCACACCTCCTCGATCCCACGAACGAGTGCTTCGGCCGCGAGGTCGTCTGGAGCCATCCGGCGTTCGCGCTGCGGTGCGTGTTCGCCCGCAACGACGAGGAGCTGGTCTGCGTGTCGCTGGCAAAGTGACGTTTTTCCCAGGTTCGCGGACGACGTCGACAGGCGTTGTTCCGCGACGCGGATCCCGGTAATCTTGGAGAACTTCCCGCGTGCGGCCGGTGCTTTCGGCGGCACACCTCGGGGCGTAGCTCAGCCTGGCTAGAGCGCTACGTTCGGGACGTAGAGGTCGCTGGTTCGAATCCAGTCGCCCCGACTCACCTTGGATAACCGTCGTGCCTCTCGCGGTTGGCGAGGGGTTTCTGAACCGACCGGTGAGTGCTCCCTGCCGCCCCGCGACTGACCTGCCCCCAAGAATGGAACCAGTGTCTATCACCAGGGTAGACCTGCCAAGGGATCGCCCCTTTCCGCTTGGTGAGGCGTAGCCGAACCAAGCG
>RGVT01000420.1 GCA_010027105.1 Planctomycetia bacterium | reverse complement strand
TGATATTATGATATTATATTACCATCTTGATATCATATATATATTGTTTTTTGATATTATGATATTATATTACCATCTTGATATCATCATATATATATTGTTTTTTGATCATTTCATAATTGTGCGTCTATTATATAAAGTGTGTGTTTATACATGAAAATTGTATGGATATAATCATAGTATATGTTACATTTTTCTTTTATGAATTAAAATTTATTTACAAAAAGGGATGTAATCTTTCATCAAAAATGAAAAAAGAAACGATATTATCCCGAGACGACCGTAAAACCACATTCTCTTTATTCTCAAGATCAATTAATTGATATCGTTTCATTTGTTGTAATTCGTTCCTGGTAAAATAGGAAACTACCGAATCATCATTCATCCATATTGGATCTCCAAAGACAAAAATATAAAAAAACTGAGGTCTCGTATCGTTGATGCATTGAATCATAATATCTGATAACGCTTCTTCTAATAAAGAATATTGAGAATAGGTAATTTTATTGGAATATCGAGAAGCAAATATATATTCATAATGAAAACGAGTTTGTATATGAAACAACGGAACGACATGTTTTTTGGTTTTTTCATTCATTTCGAATAATCTTTTTAAGGAAACGAAAGCAACACAATGTTTATCTTGTTTTTGATAGTTTATCGATAACCATTTGGAAGAAGAATCTCCAATCGCAATAACACATATTTTGTTGGGCAATTTTTGTCGATGAGTATTTATCAATGATGTTTTTTGTTGTATTTTTTCTAAATAATGAAGCACATTATTACAATAAACGGGTTTTTCACTAATAATGTTCATCATCAACATTTTTTTTGCTGCATTATTACTATTCTTACTTTTATTATTTTCATGACTATTTTCTTTTTTGTTTGTAATATAAATGTTGTTTGGCAATAATAATTGAGGATTAGTTATTTGGAAGGAAGGGTATAATGATGATTCTATTTTTTTTTTTTTAGAGAAAACGGGTGCTTTTGTTTGTTCGCGACCAGAAAAATAGATTTTGTTTGACATTAAATAAGCGGAATTTTCTTGTGGTGAACGCAACGACAAAATCCTATTTTCTTGAACTTCACTAGGAATAGGATAAAGAGATGAAAAGGATGATATCGATAAAGTCCCTAAAGAAAGGAAAATAGTGCTGAATTTTACAAGTGATTGGGTTGCTATGATGAACATTGTAACCGTCATTGTTTTTTATTTTTATTTTTTTTTTTTAATTTTTTTTTTCTTCTTATAACTATTGGGTTACTTTCTATTCAAATAAAACATTTTTAATTTTTTTTATTAAGATGGGTTTTACACCCTTGAAGATTTAAAACCGAGCCCTTGGGTGAAATAAAAAATCAAAAAGGTTTGCTCTTTGCAGAGCGTGTAAATTTTCGTTTTGGGAATTCTTCTAAAAACCCCGAGTTGTTTTTGCTTCTTGATAAATAATTTGGTCTTTCTTTATTATTTATCGCATTATAAACAATTTTATAGATATTTGTAGCACCATTCATATCTCTATTCGAATAACCGCATCCGTTCTGACAACAAATCAGTCCGTGGATTAAGATATTACCTTTTCTATATGGTCTATATGGTCTATATGGTCTATATGGTCTATATGGTCTATATGGTCTATATGGTCTATATGGTCTATATGGTCTATATGGTCTATATGG
>RGVT01000419.1 GCA_010027105.1 Planctomycetia bacterium | reverse complement strand
GACCTGGAGACGATCGAGGCGGCGATCTCGGCGGCCGAGACGGGCCACGTGGTCTTCGGCACGCTCCACACCTCGAGCGCCCAGGGCACGGTCAACCGCATCATCGACGCCTTCCCCACCAACCAGCAGGAGCAGGTGCGCACCCAGCTCTCCACGGCGATCATCGGCGTGGTGAGCCAGGCCCTCCTGCCGAAGATCGGCGGCGGCCGCGTGGCGGCCTACGAGATCCTCGTGGTCACGCCGGCCATCGGCAACCTGATCCGCGAAAACAAGACCTTCCGGATCAACTCGGCGATCCAGACGGGGGCCAAGCTCGGCATGCAGCTCCTCGACGACCACCTCTTCCGCCTCTGGAACGAGAAGAAGGTGCGCGAGGAGGACGTGCTGGCCAAGGCCCAGAGCGTCGACGACCTCGCCAAGCGGATCGCCAACGCCAAGCGCGGCATCTTCGACGACCCGTCCGGCGCCAAAGAAGACCACTGACCTTCCGACGACACTCCCATGGCCCTGAAAAAACTCGGTCACATCCTTCTCGACCTCGGCCTCATCGACGACGCGCAGCTCGCGTCGCTGCTCGAGGAACAGGCGGCCCGCGGCGGCGAGCTGATCGGCCGGGTGGGGGTGTCGCTCGGCTTCTACACCGAGGAGCAGCTCGGCGAGGCCCTGGCCGAGCAGTGGAACACGACGTTCGTCACGCTCTACGACCGCGAGATCAAGCCGGAGGTGATCCGCCTCGTGAGCGAGCCGATGGCCCAGCTCTACCGCGTGGTGCCGCTCGCGCTCGAGAACAACAGGCTCACGATCGCCTCGGCCGAGCCGCAGAAGATCCAGGTGGCCGACGAGCTCCGCACGCTGCTCGGCTACGACATCCACCTCGTGGTGGCCACGGAGCAGGAGATCGAGAAGACGATCCAGAAGTTCTACGCCGCCGAGAGCGAGAGCGTGGAGTCGCTCGTCGACGACCTCGAGCACGACCAGGCCCTGGCGGCCCAGGCGGCGGCCCTCGGCAAGGAGGGCCCGATGGACCTCACCGGGGCCGAGGCCCTGGCGGAGAGCGCGCCTGTGCGCAAGCTCTTGAACATGGTGCTCCTGCTGGCGATCCGCGACGGCGCCAGCGACATCCACTTCGAGCCCTTCGAGCACGAGTTCCGCATCCGCCTGAAGGCCGACGGCGTGCTCCAGGAGATGGTGCCGCCGCCGAAGCACCTGGCCTTCGCGATCACCACGCGGATCAAGGTGATGGCCAATCTCGACATCGCCGAGCGCCGCCTCCCGCAGGACGGCCGCATCGAGCTCAACGTGGGGGGCCATCCGGTCGACCTGCGCGTTTCCGTGCTCCCCACGCTGTTCGGCGAGAGCGTGGTGATGCGGGTGCTCGACCGGGGCGTGGTCTCGCTCTCGCTCGACAAGCTCGGGATGGACGAGGAGATCAAGCGGAAGTTCCGCGACGTGATCAAGCGGCCCAACGGCATCGTGCTCGTGACCGGCCCCACCGGCTCCGGCAAGACCACCACGCTCTATTCGGCCCTCTCCGAGCTCAACGATCCCGAAGACAAGCTGATCACCACCGAAGACCCGATCGAGTACGACATCGACGGCATCGTGCAGGTGCCGATCGACCAGGAGCTCGGCAACACCTTCGCGAGCATCCTCCGGGCGATCCTGCGCCAGGATCCCGACCGGATCCTCGTGGGGGAGATCCGCGACA
>RGVT01000418.1 GCA_010027105.1 Planctomycetia bacterium | reverse complement strand
GGCTGCTACTGGGTGCTCTCGATCCTGACCTTCATCGCGGCCTTCAACCAGCTCGGGATCCAGTTCGCCCTGCTCGAGAAGCTGATCCTGATCGGCTCGGCCGGCCTCTCGGCCGGGTTCGCCCTGGCCTTCGGCCTGGGTGGTCGCGACGTGATGAGCGGGATCCTCTCGGGCTACTACGTGCGGCAGCGGCTCCAGGCGGGCGACACGGTGACCGTCGGCACGCTCGAGGGCACGGTCCGCGAGGTGGGCCCGGTGGCCACGGTGATCGAGAGCCGTGACAACGGCCTCGTGTCTCGGCACTCTGTGCCGAACGCCAAGATGCTCCAGGAGGCGGTGCGGTAGGCGTTCCCGGAATCGCAGCCCGGGCCGTGCACGAAGTCTGCCGGCCCTGAAAGACAGGCGGGCCCGCGGTGGCGAACACCGCGGGCCCGCGACGTTTTCCGGCCGACGCCGTCTCTAGCGCTTCGCGGCCGCCAGCTTGACCTCGGGCTGCTCGGCCGTGGCCGCGGTCGTCGTCTCCTGCTTCGTCGTGGTCGACGCGCAGCAGGCCGACGGCAGGATCACCGCCTCGCGGACCACCGTGTAGCTCACCGGCGCGCAGCAGCTCGCCACGGTCGTGCAGCAGGCCGTCTCGCAGACGGGAGCGCAGCAGGGCGTGTACGTCGAGCAACACGAGTCGGAGCAGCAGCGGCGGTGCCGCCAGCCTGCCTCGGCATCGAAGCCGGTCACCACTGCCGTCAGGCACACGAGCGCTCCGAACAGACGGAGAAAGTTCTTGCCAGTCATCGTTTCAAGCCCTCACATGGGTCCCCGGGAGGGATGCAAACGGACCGATCCCGACACAGGCCGGTCCGCCCGGGGCCGGCAACGGTAGGCGCGGCCCCGGCCGGCAGGCCACGAATCGGCCGGCCGGCCGCCGCGGCCGTGAAACACCGCGATGCAAGGCGGGACACTTCGCTCAGGTGGCCGTGACAGGCTGAAGCTCGGGCGTGACAGGCTGAAGCTCGGGCGTGACAGGCTGAAGCTCGGGCGTGACAGGCTGAAGCCTGTCCTACTTGCGCACGAGGACGTGGGAGCCGGGGCCGAGGATGTCGACGAGTTCGTCGAGGTCGCCGGCCGCCACGGATCGAGAGGCCGTCTCCGAGCGCGACCGACTTCGCCGTGCCGGCGAGGTAGGCCACCTGCGCCGCGGGGCCCGCCGCCGCGCCGCCGCGGCGCACGTCGACCACCGCCAGCGACGAGCCGACGCGGTCCTGCACCTGCCGGCCCACGACCACCGGAAAACTCCCGGCGTAGTTGCCGCCCACCTGAAGGCTGAGGCGGCCGCGCGACACGCTCACCACGGCGTCGAACGGGCCGCGCAGCACCTTGAGCTGCTCGCCGGGCACGAGCCTGGCGGGATCGTCGACGCCGTTGATCTTCGCCAGCAAGTGCCAGGGCACGCCCAGCGGGGCGGCGATCGACTGCAGCGTCTCGCCCGCCGCGACCACGTGCGGCGGTAGCAGCAGATCCTGCTGCGAGTAGACGACCGTCCCGGCCAGCTGGCCCAGCAGGTGCTCGAGCCGCTGGCTCTCCTCCGGGCCGAGCGAGGTGTCGTCGTACCACACCGAGAGCACCGCGAGCGCCTCGGCGTAGCGGCCGGCGGCCAGCTTGTCGTGGGCCTCGGCCCAGTCGGAGGCGAAGGCGGCGGCCGCGGCGGGGCCGCC
>RGVT01000417.1 GCA_010027105.1 Planctomycetia bacterium | reverse complement strand
CTTCGACGCCACCTCGTTGACGAGCTTGGCGCCCATGTTCTCGAAGGCGTCCTCGAGGTCCACCTCCTTGCTCACCGTCACGCCGTCCTTGGTGACCGTCGGGCCGCCGAACGACTTGTCGATGATCACGTTGCGGCCCGTGGGGCCCATCGTCACGGCGACGGCTCCGGCGAGCTTTTCGACGCCCTTGAGCAGCTTGGCGCGGGCGTGGTCGTCGAACATCAGTTGCTTGGGCACGAAACGATCTCCTCGAAGTGGAAGGTTTGGGACGGTGGTTGGAGCGTCCTTTCCCGGGCCCTCGCCCAGTGGGAGAGGGGTGGGAAAGCGGATACGGGGTCAGCTCAAGACTTTGGCCAGGATGTCGCTCTCGCGGACGATCTTCACCTCGTGTCCGTCGACCTCGATGTCGCTCCCGGAATACTTGCCGTAGATCACCTCGTCGCCGACCGCCACCGAGAGGCTGGCCCGCTGGCCGTTCTCGAGCAGCTTGCCGGGCCCGAGCGCGAGCACGTGGCCGCGCTGCGGCTTCTCCTTGGCGGTGTCGGGCAGCACGATGCCGCCGGAGGTCCGCTCCTCGGCCTCCACCGGCTCCACCACCACGCGGTCATCGAGGGGACGAATCTTCAGGTTCTTCGCAGCCATCAGCAGTTCTCTCCAAAAGGGAAGAAAAAGTTGCAAGTGTCGTTCGCATCCGATCACATCATGCCGGGCATGCCCATGCCGCCACCCATGCCACCCATGCCACCCATGCCGCCCATGCCGCCACCTCCCATGCCGTGGTCGTGGTGGTCGCCGCCGGCCTCCTCCTCGGCCTTGGGGATCTCGGTGATCAGCGACTCGGTCGTGAGCAGGAGGGCCGCCACGCTCGCCGCGTTTTGCAGGGCCGTCCGCACCACCTTGGCCGGATCGATCACGCCGGCGCTGACGAGGTCGCAATACTCGTCCTTGTCGGCGTCGTAGCCGTCGTTCTTGCCCTTCAGGTGACGCACGCGGTTGACCACCACCGGCCCGTCGACGCCGGCGTTGTCGGCGATCGCCTCGAGCGGGTAGCGGAGGGCGTTCTTCACGATCCCGGCCCCGAGCTTCTCGTCGCCGTCGAGGTCGAGCTTCTCGACCGCCTTCTCGCTGCGCAGGAGGGCCACGCCGCCCCCCGGCACGATCCCCTCGGCGAGGGCCGCCTGCGTCGCGCTCTTGGCGTCCTCGATGAGGGCCTTGCGCTCCTTCATCTCGGTCTCCGTGGCGGCGCCCACGCTGATCTGGGCCACGCCGCCGGCGAGCTTTGCCAGCCGCTCCTGGAGCTTCTCGCGATCGTAGTCGCTCGTGGTCTTCTCGATCTCGTCGCGGATCTGGGCGGCCCGGCCGTCGATGGCGGCCTTCGTGCCGGCCCCGCTGACGAGCGTCGTGTTCTCCGCCTCCACGATCACCTTCTTGGCCCGGCCCAGGTCGGAGAGCTTGACCGAGTCGAGGGCGATGCCGAGATCCTTGAAGATCGCCTGCCCGCCGGTGAGCACGGCCAGGTCGCCGAGGATCGCCTTGCGCCGGTCGCCGTAGCCGGGGGCCTTCACGGCCACGCTCTGCACGATGCCGCGCAGCTTGTTGACCACGAGCGTGGCGAGGGCCTCCCCCTCCACGTCCTCGGCGATCACCACCAGCGGCTTGCCCGCCTTGCTGATCGCCTCCAGGAGCGGCACGAGGTTCTTCGCGCTCGAGA
>RGVT01000416.1 GCA_010027105.1 Planctomycetia bacterium | reverse complement strand
GCCGCGGGATCTCGGCCGGCAGCCGCGCGGCCGGCAGACTCCCGTAGCCCCCCGCCTTGAACCCGTTGCCGTCGGCGAGCGGCCGCCTGGCGGCGTCGTAGCCGTTGTGAAACGCCCAGCACTCCTCGAACACGACCGGCTCGTACGCGGCGATGCAGTCGAAGCCGTCGTCGGCGTTGAGCCAGGCGCGACACCGGCGAAACACCCAGCCCGTCCCGCCGCGGGGCGGATGGCAGCCGAAGCCGTCGCTGTTGCCCCCGCGGCCGTCCTCGGCGACCTGGTCGTGGTTGTTCCAGGCGTCGCAGTCCACCACCTCGACGTCCCTGCCGCGCACGCCGTAGAAGCCGATCGCCTCGTTGTCGTGCATCGCGATCCGCTCGAAGCGGTTGTGGCTGCCCGTGTTCTCGATGCAGGCCGACTGGGCGTGTCCGGTGAGCACGCCCCGCACGCCGGTGATCTCGATGCCGACCAGCCGCAGCCACGAGCCCGTCACCTGGAAGGCGTTGATCCGCAGCGGCGGCGCCACGTCGCGGAAGTCGAACACCGGCCGCTCGTCGCGAAACGCGGCGTAGGTGATCGGCCGGCCCTCGACGCCGCTGGTGTCGAGCAGCTGCACGTACGCCCAGAGATCCTTCGTGGCCGCGATCCCGGCCGGACCGTGGCGGTAGGTGCCGCCCCGGATGAAGACCGTGTCGCCGGGCGCGACACCCTGCTGCGCGCGGGCCAGCGTGGCGAAGGGGGTCGCGAGACCGCCCGCCGCGGCGTCGTCGCCGTCGGGGGCGACGTAATACTCGGCCCCCGGCGCCGCTGCGGCGATGCAGGCGAGGAGGAGGCTGACGCGGATCGCCATGCGACGAGGCCGGGGTCGGGCCCGCGGCGGATCAGTAGTCGGCCGACTGCGGCTGCGGCCCGCCGATCGCCAGCGGCTTCGGCCGGTGGCGGACCGCGCGGCGGGCGTTCTCGTCGCGGAGCCGCTCGACGGCCGTGTCGAGGCTCATCGCGCCCAGGTCCCCGTCGAGCCGGTCGCGAAGGCTCACCGTGCCGGCCGCCTCGTCCCGCGGGCCGCAGACGACCATCATCGGGATCAGGTCGAGCTGGGCCGTGCGGATCTTGGCGCCGAGTTTTTCCGCGGCCAGGTCGAGGCCCGTGCGGAGCCCCGCCGCCTCGAGCCGCGCCTTCACCGACTCGGCGTAGGCCGCGCTCTTCTCGCTCACCGGGATCACCCGCACCTGCTCCGGCGCCAGCCACAGCGGAAACGCGCCGGCGAAGTGCTCGATGAGCACGCCCACGAACCGCTCCAGCGAGCCGAGGGGCGCCCGGTGGATCATCACCGGCCGGTGCTTGGCGTTGTCGGCCCCGATGTATTCGAGGTCGAACCGCTCGGCGCTCGGCAGGTTGTAGTCGAGCTGCACCGTGCCCAGCTGCCACTCGCGGCCGAGCGAGTCGTTCACGACGAAGTCGATCTTCGGACCGTAGAAGGCGGCCTCGCCCGGCTCGGGCTCGCAGCCCGGCAGGTTCATCCGCCGGGCCACCCGCTCGATCGCGGCTTCGGCCTCCGCCCAGCGCTCGGGCGGCCCCACGTACTTGTCGCTCGCGGGATCGCGGAAGCCGAGCCGCACGCGGAAGTTGTCGAAGGCGAGGCTCTCGAGCACCTTGAGCGTGAAGGCGATGCAGCCCTCCACCTCGCCCTCGACCTGCTCGGGCGTGCAGAAGATGTGGGCGTC
>RGVT01000415.1 GCA_010027105.1 Planctomycetia bacterium | reverse complement strand
CGGCGAGCAGGTCGCGGATCGGCACGAGCACGGCAGCGCCGCTCGGCTTCGTCTCGCCGTCCGACTCGATGGCCACGATCTTCCACGTGCCGGCATAGGGCGCCCGGTCGCGAGCCACTTCGGCCTGCTCCGCGACGGCTGGTTCCTGTCCGCCTGACGCCACTGGCCAGACGATCGCGACCAGGAGCGGCATTAGGCTGCTTCGGACTGCCCCGATACAAGGATAGAAAGGACGGCCCCCAGGAGTCAGCCGAACACTTTGCCCGCCCAGAGCAGTCGTAGGAAATCGCCGGCCGGCAGGACTCGACAGGGCGGATACTCCGCCTCGCGGGCGCCGAGATACACGCCGAAGGAGCGCACTTTCCGCGGCCGCAGTTCATCGACGAGACGAGCGATTCCCCGACCATACTGCGGCTTCCAGGACGTGGCTGCCTTGACCTCGATCGCCGTGAAGCCCCTGGCTGTCTCGCAGAAAAAATCCACTTCCACGCCATCCGGGGTCCGCCAAAACGTGAGCGGATAGTCCAGGCCACTGTAGTCGAGGTACGCCGCGAGTTCGTTGCGAATGAACGTCTCCAGGAGGAACCCGCGTTCCTCCGGCATGGGCGGGTAGGGCAACCGTCCTGACAGGGCGCGGGCGACGCCGCTGTCGAACAGATAGAACTTGGGGTGGGACACCTGCTTCGTGGCCCGCTTGAGCTTCCAGGCCGGGAGCCAGGAGCCGAGCAGCGTGTCGACCAGAATCTCGAACCAATTCTGCACGGATTGCCTCGTCACACCGGCATCGCGGGCGATCCCGGCGACATTCGTGACCTGTCCATTCTGGCGAGCTGCGATCTCCAGGAATCGGGCGAACCCGCCGAGATTACGGGTCAGGGCCTCGGCGCGGATTTCTTCCTGGAGATACGTGAGTGCGTAGCTCTTGAGAAACGCTTTCGGATCCGGGCTGGCCACGGCCAGCGGCAGCGAGCCGTAGTCGATCAGACGATCGATGTCCAAAGCCTCGCCAAGTTCGGCCGACACGAGCGGATACATGTGCCTCACGTCGGCGCGGCCGGCGAGCAGATTGCCGCCTCCGCGCCGGAGTTTTCGGGCGCTCGATCCTGACATCAGAAACCGCAGGCGTCGAGACTCGATGAGGCGGTGCACCTCGTCGAGAAGGGCGGGCACCTTCTGAATCTCGTCGATCACCACCCAGCCGCCGGGCCGGACCCTCGCCGTCTCGCGGGCCAGGATGCCGGGATCGGCCGCGAGGCGAATCGCCTCGGCTGAATCGAGCAGGTCGTAGCTGGCGCTGGCCTGGATACTGCCGCGAATCCACGTCGATTTCCCTGTGCCACGCGGACCGAACAGGAAGCACGATCGTTTCGGAACAGGGCAGCGCCGCGTAAACATAGTTGGCATTTTAGCCGCAACTATGCCACCGTGCCAGGCAGCTCACGTGTGCGGGGCAGGCCGTGTCAGGCCGACGCCCTGCGTGGCGCGATCGGCTATGTGCCCCAGCGCGACGTCAATCCACCGAGTTTGCCCGTGGAGCGGGCGCTCCACTATGCGTCGGCGGTGCGGCTCCCCGCGGAGGCATCTGCCGCAGACCGCCGGGCAGCGATCGATCGGGCGATCGCCGACGTCGCCCTCGATGGGGTGCGGCACGGAACGATCGGCAGCTGACCCCTCCCCAGTTTTTGTACCAGTGCTTATGAGAGAGTTGGGGATCAGTCCGCGTGGTGTGTCGGAGGGAGGGGCGTAGCCC
>RGVT01000414.1 GCA_010027105.1 Planctomycetia bacterium | reverse complement strand
ACGCCGCGGCGCGCGAGCGCGTGCGCGAGCCGCTCGGGCGGTTCGGCCTCGCGGCCCACGCCCACAAGCGGCCGGCCGAGCTCTCCGGCGGCCAGAAGCAGCGGATCGCGATCCTGCGGGCGCTCGTCGTCGAGCCGCGGCGGCTGTTTCTCGACGAGCCCACCTCCGCGCTCGATCCCGAGATGACGTCCGAGGTGCTGGAGATGATCGGCGAGCTCAAGGCCGCGGGCACGCAGTTCGTGCTCGTGACCCACGAGATGGGTTTCGCCCGCAGGATCGCCGACGAGGTGGCCTTCATCGGCGACGGCCGCGTGCTCGCCGCCGGCCCCGCGGCGGCTATCTTTGACGGGTGTTCGGAGCCGCGGGTACGCGGCTTTTTCGCGAAGATTCTTCGGTGAGGGTTCCGCCGTCATGAACGAGCCGCACGTGATGCAACGCCGCGCCGCCGACGCCTTTCGCGGCGCCCTCGTGGCCGACGCCCTCGCCATGCCGGTGCACTGGTATTACGACCAGCGGGCACTCCTCCGCGACTATCCCGAATTCGCGGCCGACGCGCCGCCCGGCTTCATCGCCCCGCGCAGCCCCCACGCCGACAGCATCCTCTGGCGGTCGAGCTACACGCCGCTCAACGAAAAGGGGGAGATCCTCCACGACCAGGCGCAGTACTGGGGGCGGCGCGGCGTGCACTACCACCAGTTCCTGGCCGCCGGCGAAAACACCCTCAACCATCGACTGGCGACCGAACTCGCCGCCCTCGTGCGCCGCAACCGCGACTACGATCCCGAGCGCTGGCTCGACGACTACGTCGCCTTCATGCTCACGCCGGGCCGCCACCGCGACACCTACGTCGAGGAGTATCACCGCCATTTCTTCACGAACCTCGCCTCCGGCCGCAAGCCGATCAACTGTGGCGTGCGCGACGTGCATATCGGCGGCCTCGTGCCGGTGCCCGCGCTCGTGGCGGCGCTCGGGCCGAAGCATCCCGACCTGCGCCGGCTCGTGCGGCTCCACGTGAACCTGACGCACAAGGACGCCGACGTGCTCGACGCGGCCGACGCGCTCGCGCGGATGCTCGTGCGCATCTGTGCCGGCGACGACCTCCGCGAGACGATCCTCGCGGAGGGGGCCGACTGGATCTCCGCGGCGAAGGTGCAGGCCTGGGAGCGGGAGCCCGACCACGTGGTCGTGGGCGGCCGCCTCTCCTCCGCCTGCTACATCCCCGACGCCTTTCCGGCGGCCCTGTTTCTCGCCTGGCGGCACGCGGGGGATTTCCACACCGGCGTGGCCGCGAACGCCCGCGTGGGGGGCGACAACTGCCATCGCGGTGCCGTCGTCGGGTCGCTGCTCGGGGCCTCCTCGCCGATTCCACACGGGCTCCTCGAAGGGCTGGCCGCACGTGGTAGAGTTGACGAGACTTTTCCACCCGACCCCGCAGCCGCGACCCGATGAATCCCCTCCCAGCCCTCGTCGAGCCCGCCGCCGCGGCCGAATTCGCCGCGCTCGCCGCGCCGCTCGTGCCCACGAAGACGCTCCTGCTCTCGGGCGCCGATCCCGAGGCCAAGCGGGCGGAACTCCGCCGCTACTTCCACCAGACGTGTGAACTCTACGAGCGGCTTTTCGCGCTCGTCCGCGAAGACGCGTCGTATTACGAACGCCACGAGCCGCTCCGGCATCCGCTGATCTTCTATTACGGCCATCCGGCCGTCTTTTATGTCAACAAGCTGACGGCCGGCAGGCTCATCCAGGCGCGGATCGATCCGCGC
>RGVT01000413.1 GCA_010027105.1 Planctomycetia bacterium | reverse complement strand
GTCGTCTTGCCGACGCCGCCCTTCTGGTTGGCCACGCACAGAATCCTTCCCACGCGCAGAATCCTTTCCGCCGCGCACCCGGGCATGCCGGGTGCTTTCGGAGTATCGGCAACAACCGGACCGACATCAGGCCGGTTTCACGGGAAACACCCCGGTTTGCGCAGGCCCCCGGGTTTGCGCCGTTGCACGTGGAACGGACAGGCTTAAGCCTGTCGGTGCTCATGACAGGCTTAAGCCTGTCCTACGGGTGGCTTACTCGAGCGGGTTGAAGACGAGGCCGCTGGCGAGCTTGGGGTAGAAGTAGGTGCTCTTGGCGGGCATCCGCTCGCCCGTCTGGCTCACCTCGCGGATGTCGTCCACCGTGGCCGGCATCACGAGGGCCGCGAACGGATACCTTCCTGTTCCCAGCCCCTCGACCACCTCCCGCACGAGGTGCACGTAGCCCGGCGTCGGGATCTCCTTGGCCCCGCACAGGTCGCCGATCAGGAGCCGGTGCAGGATCGACACGCCGAGATTTCGCCAGGCCGGGCCGTGTTCGGCGGCCACCCGGTCCATCAGGGCCCGGCCCGCGGGTGTGATCCGGGCGAGCGTCCAGGTCTGGTCGCCGGCCGTGTAGAGGCCGAGGGTGCCCTGCTCGTGCTCGGCCTCGATCTCGCTCCACACTCCGTCGGCCGCCGTCGGCCCGTGCCCGGCGGGCTTGGTCACGAAGCAGTCGCGGAGCCTGCCCTTGAGTTCCTCGACCGTCGTCACGGCCGGCTGCACGAAGAGCCGATGCGTGGGGAGCACCACGAGCCCGGGGTCGCTCATCCCCACGAGCATCATGAGCACGAAGTTGGCGGGGTGGTCGGGGGGCAGCGGAGCCCCGCCGTGGGCGGCGGAGTAGGCCGCGGCCACCTCGTCGCGGTAGTTGCACGCCGTCTCGTAGCGGTGGTGGCCGTCGGCGATGAACACGGGCTTCGGGCCCATGAGCCCAGCCACCTTCGCGGCCACCGCCTCGTCGGTCACCGGCCACATCCGGCTCTTCACCCCGAGGTGGTCGGTGGCCTCGAGGGGCGGCTGGCCCGCCACAGCCTTGTCGAGCAGGGCCTGCACCTCCCCCTGGGGATCCGGATAGAGGCCGAACACCTGGCTCAGGTTCGCCCGGCAGGCCCGCGTGAGCAGGAGCCTGTCCTGCTTGGGGCCGCTCATCGTCTCCTCGTGGGGATGGATGTTGCCGGTGCCGAACCGCTCGAGCCGCACCCGGGCCATCACGCCCCGGCGCACGTGCCTCTGCCCCTCCACCTCGAACTCCTGGTGGTAGACGTAGAGGGCGGCGGCCGGCTCCTGCATCACCACCCCCTGCTCGCGCCACTCGCGCAGGAACTTGGCCGCCCGGGTGTACTTGTTCACGCGGTCGTCGTCCCCCGGCTCCTCGCGGTTCAGCTCGATGCGGATCACGTTGGCGGGGTGCCGCTCGTAGAGCTTCGTCTGCAGGGCGGCGTCGATCACGTCGTACGGCGGCGCGATCACCTGCGACAGCGCCCCGACGTGCCTGGGGTCGTAGCGGAGGCCGCGGAGCGGGGCGACGGTGGGCATGCTGGTCCTTTGATCTTCGGGTGAGGAATCGAAGCCGAAATCGTAGCAAAACGTAGGACAGGCTTCAGCCTGTCGCGTCGTAGGACAGTCTTCAGCCTGTCATGCCTAGCTCAACGCGCACGCACCGGCGTCCGAGCCGGCGGCACAATGCTCCGTCGCCGAGGGAGATCGCTAGTTCCGTCTCAACTGTGATGGTGCGCTCGG
>RGVT01000412.1 GCA_010027105.1 Planctomycetia bacterium | reverse complement strand
CGGCCGGCAGCGGCTCCTCGGCGGGCGACATCGGCAGTTCGACCGCGAGGGCGGTGCCGCCGGAGGCGACCCACACCAGCGCGGCCACCGTCAGGATTCGACGGTCCATCGGATACCCCCGCCACTGGTATCGGCCGCAGCGGACAGGATCGACCGGATCGCCATCCCGACCCGTACGAACCACCCCACTTTCCCAGGATGAGGGGTGCGGGCCGCAGTTCACTTGCGCAGCGCGGCGATCGGGGGTGGAGCCGTATCGAGCGTCCAGCAGATGCCGTTGAGCAGGAGCCTGCGGAACTCGGGCTCGCGGAAGTCGTCGACGTGGCCGAACGAGGTGTAGAAGACCCGTGAGCCTCCCCGGCGGGGGGTGTTCGTCCAGGCGATCGGCTCCACGGGATGGTCGGCCGCCACTCCGGCGAGCAGCGCGGTCGCGGATGGCTCGAGCGGCGCGACGCGGTAAAGCGAGCCATGGCCGACCAGCTTCGTGACATCGAGGCCGACGAGGATCGGATGCGCGGCTGCGCCCGGCGACACCGACACCGTCGTCGTCGGGCCCGCGCCGTGATGCCCCACGTAGCGGCCGCCGAGCACGCGCGGATCGAAATCGTCCCAGGTGCCGTGGCCCGCGGGGGGCGCCTCGCCGCGGCGCGGGGCGAACGCGTGGCTGGCCGTACGGATCCCCACCAGCGGTTTACCCGCCGCGACGTGTGCCCGGATCGCGTCGAGATCAGCCTGCGGTGGGGGGCGGCGCCGCACGCTTACGAGCAGCAGGTCGGCCTCTGCGAGCGCGGGGACGAGGCCGGGAAAGCTCCGCGGGTCGTCGGGGGGCGCGTGAATCACGGTCACGCGAAAGCCCGCCGGCTCGAGCTCGGTCCGCGCGAACTCCGGCAGTGTCTCGTTCGTCCGGTACTCGTCCTCGCCGATGAGCATGACAATCTCGCGGCGGTCGTCGCGGAAGCGAAACGGTTCGCCGCCAAGAAAATCGACGCTCGTGATCGTCGGGCACACGACCCGTTCGACGTGCTCGACGACCCGCTCGGTGCCAACATGATGCAGGACGTGGGGCCAGCGCTGCGGGTTGTACATCGTGTCGGTCATGTCTCGCATGAGCACCACGTTGCGGCCGTTCTTCGCGAGCTGCCTGAGGCCGAACGGCCGGCCGAGGACGCACATGTTCGTGTGCACCCCGAGCAGCACCACGTTCTGGATGCTCCGCGCCTCGAGCAGGTTCCAGATCTCCACGCCCGAATCGCTGATGGCGTCGTCGGCTGTGATATCGAGGGCATCGAGCTGCGCGCGCCACGGCGCGCGGGGATTGCGGCCCAGGCCCGCCAGCTGCTCATGCCACGCCGCGTGCTCTGCCGGGTCGTCGTCCTCGCCACCGTCCGACTGGTCGACCGGCCGGAATCCGCCGGCACCACTCGCCGATGTCGGGGGGCAGATTGGCGGCGGTCGGGGCCGACCGCGCGCGGTCCCGCGCCGGATGCCCCTCGTAGGCGGCCATGCAGCCGCTCGGCGCGTGGATCACGAGCACCCCCCTGCCCCGGGCCGCGTGGAGCATCTCGTTCATCCGCGGCGCCATCTCCTCGACCCGCCGCACGGCGTTGAGGCAGTGGTGCGCGTCCCACACGTCGCACACGATGAGCGCCGTCGCACGCGGGTCCCAGGTCTCCGCTGCCTCCTGCACCACCCATCCGCCGTCCTGCTCCGCCCGCGACCGCTTCTGCACGACAAGCCCCACCTCGTCGGCCCGTGCAGGCCCTGCGTGCGTGAGCGCCG
>RGVT01000411.1 GCA_010027105.1 Planctomycetia bacterium | reverse complement strand
GTGAGCGTGCCGTTGCCCGCCTTCGTGAGCGCGTTCGAGCCGCCCGAGACGGCGCCCGAGAGCGTCACGCTGCTCGACACCGTGAGCGTACGGTCGGCCGAGAACGAGGTCGTGCTCGAGAACGTGAGCGGCGCGGTGTCGCCCGAGGCGGCGCCGAGCGTGGCATTGCCGGCGAGCACGAGCGGCCGGGCGACGATGAGGGCGGTGGCGCCCGTGCCGGTGAGCGTGACGCCCTGGTTGAGCGTGACGGTGCCGGAACCGCCGAGGGACGTCGCATTGCCGATCCGTACCGTGCCTTCAGCGATCGTGGTGCCCGCCTGCCCGCCCGTCCCCGTGATCGTGAGCGTGCCCGAGCCCGCCTTCGTGAACAGGTACGGTCCGGCGACGACGTTCATCGTGGCGTTGCTCGCGAACGTGACCGTGCTGGCGGCGGTGAGCGTCGAGGTGCCCGTGAAGGAGATCGCGCCGTTGTTGGTCGCGTCGCCGACCGTGACGGTGCCGCCGAGCGACACGGGGTTGGCGACCGAGCGGGCCGTGACCCCGTCACTCGAAAGCGTGCCGCCCGCGAGCGTCACCGCGCCGGTGCTGCCGAGGGCGAAGTCGCCGCCGAGCAGGATCCGGCCGGCGGAGAGCGTCGTGCCGCCGTAGGAGTTCGACCCGGAGAGCGTGAGCGTGCCGGCGCCGGCCTTCGTGAGCGTGCGGCTCGTGCCGTCGTTGCCGATGTTGCCCGAGAACACCACGTCGCTCGGCAGCGTGATCGTGGCGTTGGCCGTCATCGTCGCCGGGCCGGTGAACGTGAGCAGGCCGTTGTCAACCGAGTCGCCGAGGGTCACGCTGCCGGCGAGGCCGACCGAGTTGCCGAACGACCGCGGGTCGGAGCCGACGCCGGAGAGCGTGCCGCTCGTGAGCGTGAGCGTGCCCGAGCCGAAGGCGGTGTTCGAGCCCGCGCGAACCTCGCCGGCCGCGAGCGTGAAGCCGCCCGTGAAGGTGTTGCCGCCGTTGATCGTGAGCGAGCCGGCCCCCGACTTCGAGAGGCCGAGCCCGCCCGAGAGCGTGCCCGACAGGACGGCGTCGCTCGCCGCGACGAGCGACTGCACGCCCGAGCCGGTGCCGTTGCCGGAGAGCGTGAGCGTGCCCGAGTTGACGGCGTCGCCGAGCGTCGTGGTGGCCGAGATCACGAAGTCGTTGGCGAGCGTGCGGGCGGTCGTGCCGTCGCTCGTGAGGCCGCCGCCGGCGAACGTCACCGTGCCCGACCCGAGCGGGCTGTCGGCCCCGAGCTGGAGCAGGCCGCCCTGCACGTTCACAGCGCCGCTGCCGCTGCTCGTGCCGCTGGCGAGCAGCGTGCCCAAGGCGAGCGTCGTGGGGCCGCCGTAGGTGTTGGTGCCCGAGAGCACGAGCAGGCCCGCGCCCGTCTTCGTGAAGCCGTAAGCGTCACCAGTGCCGCTGCCGATGGGGCCGGAGAGCCTCACGGTGCCGTCGTTGGAAATCGTGGTGGTCGTGACGAGCGTCGTCGGCCCGGCGAACGTGAGGCTGCCGGTCGAGGTGCCGCCGAGCGTGACGGGGCCCTCCACGCGAAACTCGCCGCCGTAGGTGCGGGCCCCCGCGTCGGTGCTCCGGATCACGACGGTGCCGGTGGAGCCCGAGAGCGCCGTGCCCGCCGCGGTGAGCGAGCCGGCCACGCCGCCGAGCACGTTCGACCCGGGGCCGATCGCGAGCACGCCCTGCTGGATCTCGGTGCCGCCGACGTAGGTGTTGGCGGTGTTGGTCATCGTGAGCACCTGGCTCGCATCGGAGCCGCTG
>RGVT01000042.1 GCA_010027105.1 Planctomycetia bacterium | reverse complement strand
GGATCGTGGCGCCCTCCCGCAGGGCCGCCGACGCCTCCGCCCGCAGGGCGTCGAGCCGCTTCCGCATGCCCGCGGCACCCTCGGCGGCCGGAAACACAAGCGAGATCGTCTGCGCCACGAGCCCCGGCTGGCGGAGCGACTTGATCCGCGCGCACTCGGCGTTGGTGATCACCGGCGATTCGAGCCGCAGCAGCCGGGCCTGCTCCGGCGTCGTCGCCAGCAGGTTCCCCTCGCTGCCGATCGTGGTGATCATCGACGTGATGATCTCCTCGCGGATCGCGTCGAGCGGGGGATTGGTCACCTGCGCGAAGAGCTGCTTGAAGTAGTTGGCGAGCAGTTGGGGCCGGTCGGAGAGCACGGCCAGGGGCGTGTCGTTGCCCATCGAGCCGATCGGCTCGGCGCCGTCGGTGGCCATGGGCGCGAGGATCACCTTCAGGTCCTCGAGCGTGAAGCCGAAGGCCCGCTGGAGTTCGAGCAGGCTCGACCGCTCGCCCGCCACGCCGGCCGCCCGCCAGGGATCGACGGCGTGCGGGGCGCCGTTGCCGTTGCCGTTCGCGTGGCCCGCGCCGTTGCCGCCCGCCACGAGCGCCGCCGCGGGTTCCACCGCCCGCGAGGCCGTGACCTCGGCCACGTGCGCGGGATCGGCGAGCGCGTCGAGCCGCACCTGGTTCGCGGCGATCCACTCCCGCCAGGGCTTGGCGGTGGCGAGCTTCCGCTTGATCTCGTCGTCCTCGACGATCCGGCCCTCCTTGGTGTCGACGAGGAACATCCGCCCGGGCCGCAGCCGGCCTTTTCGCACCACTTCACCCGGCGGGATCTGCAAGACGCCGGCCTCGCTCGCCATCACGACGAGCCCGTCCTTCATCTGCCACCAGCGGCCGGGCCGCAGGCCGTTGCGGTCGAGCGTGGCCCCGATCTTCACGCCGTCGGTGAAGGCGAGCGCCGCCGGGCCGTCCCAGGGCTCCATCAGGCACGCCTGGTACTCGTAGTAGGCCTTGAGGTCGTCGGCCATGGTCTCATGCCCGCTCCACGGCTCGGGGATGAGCATGCTCACCGCCTCCTCGAGCGGGCGGCCGGCCAGCACGAGCAGTTCGAGCACGTTGTCGAACGTGGCTGAGTCGCTGCCGCCGTCGCGGATCACCGGCTTGATCTTGTCGAGGTCCGGGCCGAACACCGGATGCGCCAGCATGCTCTCGCGGGCGTGCATCCAGTTCGTGTTGCCGCGGACGGTGTTGATCTCGCCGTTGTGCGCGATGTAGCGGAAGGGGTGGGCGAGGTCCCACGTGGGGAAGGTGTTCGTGCTGTAACGCTGGTGGACGAGGGCGAGCGCTGACGTGAACCCCGGGTCGGAGAGGTCGGGGTAGTACTTCGCCACCTGGTCGGCGAGCAGCAGCCCCTTGTAGACGACCGTCTTCGCCGACAGCGAGCAGACGTAGACGAACGCCCGCTCCGAGATGCCGAGCGAGCCCACCTCGATGCCGAACCGCTTGCGGGCCACGAACAGCTTCCACTCGAAGTGGTCGCGGGAGACCTTCTTTCCGCGCCCCACGAACGCCTGCCGCACGAAGGGCTCCACCTCGCGGGCGGTGCCGCCGATGCCGCGGTTGTCGGTAGGCACGTCGCGCCAGCCGAGGAACTCGAGCCCCTCCTCGCGACAGACCTGCTCGAAGAACCGCTCGGCCGTCTCGCGGTCGCCCTCGGAGGGGGGCAGGAAGACGTTGCCCACGGCCCAGTCTCCGGCCGCGGGGAGCCGGATGCCGGCCTGCGGCGCGACGGCCGCGAAAAAGTCATGCGGAATCTGCACGAGAATGCCCGCGCCGTCGCCCGTGAGCGGATCGCAGCCGCAGGCGCCCCGGTGGGTGAGGTTCTCGAGGATCTGCAGCGCCCGCCGCACGATCTCGTGGCTCCTGCGCCCGTGCATGTTGACGATGAAGCCGACTCCGCAGGCATCGTGCTCGTTCGCGGGATCGTAGAGGCCCCGGGGGGCGGGAAGGCCGGGGGAGCGACGCGCGGGGGTCATGATCGAGTCCTTCGGGTTGAAGATCGCGGTGGAACGGCGCCGGGCGGGCTGTCTTCAGGCGTGGGCGGGAAGCGGTGGAGCCGCGGCGACGGCTTCACTGCCGCGGCCGTGGAGCAGTTCGACGAACCGGCGGACGGTGGGGGGCAGCGGCTTGCCCCGCGCGGAGATGATGCCGAGCGGCCGCACGAGCTCCTCGCCGGCGAGCCGCACGGTGCACAGCGTGCCGGCGGCGACCTCGCGGCCGACCGTCGGCTCCGGGAGCAGGGCCACGCCCGCGTCGATCTCGACGGCCCGCTTGATCGTCTCGATGTTGTCGAACTCCATCACGACGGCAGGCTCGGCGCCGTGCGCGGCGAGCGCCCTGTCGAGCTCGTGGCGGATGACCAGGTCGGGGTCGAATCCCACCATCCGCTGGCCGTGCAGCTCCTTGAGGGACACCTGCACGCGGTCGGCGAAGGCGTGGCCGGGCGCGCACACGAGCACGATCGGCTCCTCGCGCCACGGCTCCGCCTCGATCGTGCGGGTGGTGCGCGGATAGCTGACGATGCCGACGTCGGCCTGCCCCTGCTCCACCGATTCGAGTACGCGGTCGGGGTGGAGATACTCCAGCCGCACGGTGGCCCGGGGATGCCGCGCCGTGAACTCCTGCACGTGGCGGCTCATGTGGTGAAGACCGACGGAATAGATCGCCGCCACGCGGACGCGGCCCGCCACCTCCTGGTGGAGCGACCGCACCTCGTCCTCGAGGGCATCGTATGCGGTGATCACCTTGCGACAGCCGTCGTAGAACACCCGCCCCTCGCGCGTGGGAACGAGCGGCCGCTTCGATCGTTCGATGAGTTGCACGCCGAGGCGGCCCTCCAGCTGGCTCACCACCTGGCTCGCCCCCGACTGCGAGATGCCGTTGTCCTCGGCCGCGCGGGAAAAGCTGCGCCGGGAAACGATGTCGCAGAAGATTTTCAGGGACTTGAGATTCATGGGACGTGCGCTCGCGCCGCGGCCCCGGGGATGAAGCGACCTCGTCCGTGATTAGCAAATCGAATGATGCCGCCGTGCATCATCTGGAAATCAGATACAGAATAGCGGTCCCCCGCCGGCCGTCAAGCCGCCCGGCGCCCCGGGCCGTTCGCACCCCTTGTCCACGGATGTACACTCGCGGCCGTTCCCCCGGGATGCCGCCGTCCGTGACGGCCGATAGATCGCCCCGCCCGATGAAGACCTCACCGTCACCCGCCGCGGCCACCACCGGCACGCTCAAAATCGGCGACCAGTGGAACGCGATCACGATCATCGCGCTTTCGCAGACGCATCCTCTCAAGGCGATCTGCGAACTCGCGGAAAACGCGATCGACGCCGGGGCCGCGGGCGTGCGGATCATGCGCCGCCGATCGCGGGGCCAGCTGTTCCTGGAAGTGGCCGACGACGGCCGGGGCGTGGCCCCCGATGCATCCGGCGCGGCCGATTTCGAGCGCATCGCCACGCACCTCTGCGATTCGATGAAGCGGCATCTCGGCGCCGGCCAGCGGCAGGGGGTGCACGGGGAATTCGGCATCGGGCTGTTGAGCTTCTGGAGCCTGGGCGAGGAACTCCGCATCACCTCGGGGGGAGGCGGGGGGCCGCCCCGCGAACTCCACCTCGTGCGCGGCAAGCGGCACTACTCGATTCAGCCGGCCAAGGGGCGGCTGGCAGAGCGGGGCACGCGGGTGCTCGTGGGCCCGCTCCTCGAGACGACCAAGAGCCTCGTCACCGGCGAAAAGATCGCCCGCTATCTCTCGGCCGAACTCCGCGACCGCATCCGCCGCACCGGCGTGACGATCGACGTGGTCGACGCGGTGGCCCGCCGGGAGATCCGGGTCGTGCCCCGCGAGTTCGACGGCGAGCGGCTGGAGATTCCGCGCCGCTATCCGACGCCGCTCGGCGACGTGGCCGTCGAGATCTACCTGCGCGGCGACGACGCCTCCGGCACCGGCGGCATCGCGATCTGCAAGGACGGCACGCGGGTGCTCGCCGACATCACGGAACTGCTCGCGTTCCAGCAGCCCCCCTGGACCGACCGACGCCTGGAGGGATCGATCGATTTCGAGGCCCTGGCCCTCGCCCCCGGCACGCGCTCCGGCATCGTTCCCGACGCGGCACTCGACGCCCTCGTGGCCGCGGCCCCCGCGATCGCGGCCGACGTCGCCGCCGTGGTGGCCGAGCGCGAGCGGGCGGAGGCGGAGCGGGCCAGCCGGCAGCTGCTCAAGCAGGTCCACAAGGCCTTCGCCTCGGCCCTCGCCGCCCTGCCCGCCGAGGAATACCTGTTTTTCGACATCCCGAAGACGGAGCCGGCGCTCCAGGACCGGGGGGGCACTGGCACCGGTTCGAGCGCCACGCCGCGGGCGCGCGACCCCGGGAGCGGCGGTGCCCCGGCCGCCCCGCTGTTCGCCGGCGAGCCCGGGCCCCTCGCCTCCGTGCGGATCAGCCCGCGGCGGCCCCGCCGCCCGCCCGGCGGCTCGTGCCTGTTCACGGCCACGCCCTGCGACGCCGACGGCACGCCGATCGCCGGCGGCGTGGCGATCGCGTGGCGGCTCGTCTCGGGCACGGCCGCCATCGCGGCCGACGTGGCCACGTGCCGCGTGGCCTCGACGGACGCCGGGATCGTGGTCGTCGAGGCGACCGCGCGGCAGGCGGACGTCGAGGTGGGCGACCGCGCGGAACTGAAGTTCGTTCTCGACGCCGACACCGACGGGGCCGGCGGCCGCGGCCTGCCCGGCTACCGTCTCGAGGCCGAGCACGGTCACGCCCGGCGCAGTCGTTACGACGCGGCCGCCAACGAGATCGTGATCAACTCGGCCCACCGCGATTTTCTGGCGAGCCGGGCCTCGGCCGCCAAGCACCGCCGCTACGTCGGCAAGCTGTATGCGAAGGAGGTCGTGCTCACGAACTTCCCGCACGAGTCGCCCGCCGAGGTGATGGAGCGGCTGATCGAGGTCACGCTCCGCACCGAGGACGCGCTCTGAGAAAAGGTGACAGCCACCACAATTGGACAGGCCGACGACGCGGGCTTGCGCGGCTAGGCTTCACTTGCAGGTCGAACCCTCAGCCTCCCTGGCTCAGCCGTCACGATTCCTCCGGCCGAAAGCAGCGCACCATGCCGTTCAAGCACGAGTTCGCACGTAGCGGCCTGTCGCATGACGGAGCAGTCCACAAGCCGGATGATGCCACTGTGCGACCTGCCGTGAACGACCGCGAGTTCACCAAAATCCTTGTCAAGCGTTACGACAATACGGCCTTCCTCCGAAGCCCGCGCGAGTATCGCAGCATCACCTGGATCCGCAGGCCAATCTCCGACCCACGCCACATCATGGCCGGATGCACGGAGTGATTCTGCCGCCTTTCCCGACAAACACGCGTCGAGAAGCAGTTTCATGACGCAGAGACAACCGGAAACGGTTCCCACCGTTCATGGCCCACCAGTCGACGAGCAAACACCAGACACGCGCGAATGTCATCCGGCTCGAGCCACGGATAGTGGGTAAGGATCGTCGAGACATCATCGCCGGCTGCGAGCATTCCGAGCACGTGCTCCACGGCGAGCCGTCGGCCACGAATGATAGGTTTGCCACCAAAGATTTGCGGATCTGTGACGATCCGATCGAGTAACTGCCGCTCATCCATGGTCGTGAGACTCCATCTCGTGTGCCGTCACCAACCGCCTCGATCTCCGTCGATTGGGAAAGATCTGTCCAAACTATACAGGAGAGGGCAATCAACATCATTCTAGCGCCTTCCGCCGCGCATGCCGGAACACCCGTGACCAGATCTGCACGCAAAGCTGGTTTCGGTCATCGTCAGGGGCGCCGCTCAGAGCACAATGCCTTGCGTCTGCGGGCCATGACGCCCACCAGCAGCCCGCCGATGCCGGCGAGGATGAGCGCCGACGGCTCGGGCACGGCGACGAACGTGAGATACACGTTGTCGCCGACCTGCTCGGGGGCGAACGACGCGTCGGGCCGGATTGCCGTGAGCGAGTTGCCTCCGGCGTCGAGCCACGTCGTGCCGCTGATCGAGAGATTGAGCAAGCCCGTCGTCGAGCCCGTCACGTCGTAGATGAGCCAGCCGTCGGTGCCGAGCTTGTCGGTCGCCCAGAAGGCGTCGTTCCAGTCGACGAGGCTGCCGGAGGCGTTGAACGCGAGGTTCAGCGTCGTGGCGCCCGAGAACGTGAGGTTGCCGCCGACGTCGATGCCGTCGAACTCGACACCCCGGTCGGCGAGGGCGGCCGTGTTGTCGGCGAGTTCCCAGGTGACGCTCGAGCCGGCGGTGTAGGCCAGGTCGCCGCCCACCGTCTGGATGCCCGGCGAGTTGCCCGGCGCGTGAATGCCTTCGATCGTGGCATCGCCCCCGATCGAGCCGGTGCCCGCCTTCGTGAGGCCGCCGTTGCCCGTGATGCTGCCGGCGAACGTGCTCGTCGTGGAGCCCGTCGTGAGCGAGCCGTTGCCGAGGTCGATCGAGCCCGCCCCGGCGATGCTCGCGAGCGTCTGGTCGACGCCCTGGAGGCCTACGCATCGCCGGGCGGCCCGTTTCCGGGTCGCGGCGGGGTTGTGCCGCGGCCGCCGACAGGTTGACATCCGTATATGCTCTGCTATGATCCGTGAAACGGGCCGAGAGATCGCCGCACGCCGGTTCGCCGAGTTCCATGAACACGTTCCGGATCTACGAAGAGTTCCGCGAGTCGCTGGGTGAGCCGGCGGCCAGGGCGCTCGCGCAGACCCTCGGCGGCATGTTCGAGGAGCTGCGGAACACGGTCACGAAGGAAGACTTCCGCACGCTCGACGGCCAGATCCGTCGCGAGGTCTCCCGGCTCGACACGGCGCTCGGCGAGCTGGCCCAGGCCCAGAAGCGCACCGAGGAGCGGGTCGACGATCTGGCCCAGGCGCAGAAGCGCACGGAAGAGCGGCTCGACGATCTGGCCCAGGCGCAGAAGCGCACCGAGGAGCGGCTCGATCAGCTCGCGTTGGCTCAGCAGAAGACGGAGCTCGAGCTCCATCTCCTCATCAAGGTTGTCAAGCGGCAGTCGAGCCGGCTCGACGTGGTTCTGGGTCGCTCTCTCGAACTGCAGTTCCGGGATCGGATGACGTCCTACCTGTGGCGATTCCTGAGGAACGGCAGGCTGGTCAGCCTCACGGAGCTCGCCGATCGGCTCGAACCGGCGCTTGACGAGGATGCCCTCGACGAACTGTCGAGGGCCGATGCGATCGCCACGGGGCTGGTGGCGGGCCGGCAGGCGTTCGTCGTCGCCGAAGTCTCGTCCAAGGCCGACGCCAACGATGTGCGGCGCGTCGTCCGCTGGGCGGGGCTGCTGGAAAAGGCCGGGCTGTCCGCGATCCCGTTGGTGGCGTGCGATGTCATCTCCGACCGCACGCTGAAGCTGGCGGGGCAGGAGGGAGTGCGGGTGTTCAAGCAGGGCAGGATCCTGCCGGGCTCGGCGGCCTGACCCGGCCACGCTCCCGTTTTCCCCCGCTTTTCAGCGGGCGAACACCCGGCATCCCAGATTCCCTGGATTCACTCGCCTTCCCTGCCGGAAAAACCTGCACGACCGGCACGATCGGACCGATCAAGGTGGCAGGGTCATGATGCGCGCCCACCACGGCTATCGTGTGTTTTCCCGATTTTTCCGGCTGCTCGTGGCCGGAAGTCTGGCCGCCTGCGCCCTCGGGCGCCCGGTTTCCGGCGACGAATCGCTCCTGCTTCACGCCGGGCGTGGCGACGCCGTCGAGCAGGCGCAGTATCTCGAGGAATCGCTCACGCACGAGGATCCGGAGCAGGAGGCGCGGCTGCGCGCGATGGTCGACCAGCTCGTCGCCGCCCGGCTCGCCGGCATCCCGCGGCCGCGCTACATCCCCGCCACCGACCTCGCGCCCCCCAAGGGTCTGCTGCTCCTCAAGACCGATCCATGCCGGGGCGAGTTTCCGTTCGCGATGGCCCTCGGCGGCTACATGCAACTGCGCTGGTTCGAATTCGCCCGCGACGCCACGCAGTGGACCAATTCGGCAGGCACCGTCTATCCCGTCAACAACATCAACGCGTTCAACCTCAACCGGTTCCTGATCTCGCTCCGCGGCCACGTCGTCGACGAGCGGCTCGTCTACAACTTCGCTCTTTTCGGCACCTCCGACGTGGGGATCGCCATGGGCGTGGTGCCGATCGGGATCGCCGGCTGGAAGTTCAGCGAGGCGGCCACCGTCGGCGCCGGCGTGACCATCGTGCCCGGCTCGCGGGAGTGGACCGAGACGCAGCCGTGGACCGTGGGTGTCGACCGGAGCATGGCCAACACGTTCTTCCGGCCCGGCTACAGCCCCGGCGCCCTCGCGACCGGATCGCTCGCCGGCGAGACCGTGCACTATCAGGCGGGCGTCTGGAACGCGATCGACGGCGGCAGCGCGGGCGTGCTCCGCCGCGGCACGTCGATGGCCTGGGCCGGCAACACGTGGTGGGAGCCGCTCGGACCCTACGGCCTGGGCCTCGGCGACATGGAGCACCACCGCGATCCCGTGATCCGGCTCGGCACGAGCGGCGTCTACGCCCCCACCTACTCGCGGATCATCCCGGAACAGAACCCCGAAAACACGATCGTGCGACTTTCCGACGGCACGCCGATCGCGCAGGACAACGCGCTCGGGCCCAACAGCAAGGTGGATCGGTTTCTCTACCACCTCGCCACGGTCGACGCCGGCTGGAAGTATCGCGGCTGGGCCCTGAACGCCGAGTACTATTTCCGGATGCTCGACGGCTTCCGCGGCACGGGCACGTTCTCGCAGTCGAGCCTCTTCGACCACGGCGGCATGGGCTACGTCTCGTGGTGCTTCGTGCCGCGCACCTACGAGGTCTACGGCCGTTCGAGCGTCGTCACCGGCCTCTACGGCACCGGTCAGGAGTACGGCGGCGGGCTCAACTGGTATGTGAAGCGGTCGCGGCAGGCCCGGCTGACGCTCGAGGCCCTCTACATGAACAGGAACCCCGCCCAGAACATCCTCTACCCCTATCGCGCCGGCTACACCGGCACCGCCATCCAGACGCAGTTCATGGTGATTTTTTAGGCGTTTTCAGCGCCGCCCGGCGCGGTACACTTTTCGGTTTCCATCCCTGCAGGACCGTTCCCGCCGTGGCCGGCATGAAACCCTCCGTCACCAAGACGCAGCAGAAGGCGATCCAGAAGGCCGACACGCTCATCGAGGCGCTCGGCTGGATCCGCAGGTTCCGCGACACCACGACGGTGATCAAGCTCGGCGGCAGCGTCGTCGAACACCCCGATTCGCTCCGCCACCTGCTGCTCGACATCGTCTTCATGTCGACGCTCGGTATGCGGATCGTCGTCGTCCATGGCGGCGGCAAGGCGATCAGCCGGGCGATGGACAAGGCGGGCATCGAGCCCCGGTTCGTGCAGGGCCGCCGCTACACCGACCAGGCCACGCTCGACATCGTCGAGCGGGTGCTCGCCACGGACGTCAACCACGATCTCGTCGCCAGGATCGAGGAATACGGCGGCCGGGCGATGTCGCTCAACTTCCTCTCCACCAACGTTCTCTTCGGCGAGCGGCTCGCGCTCCAAGGGCCGGATGGGGAGCCGGTGGACCTCGGCTTCGTCGGCGAGGTGACCCGCGTCGATCGGCTGACCGTCGAAAACCTCGTCTACGCCGGGCAGGTGCCGGTGATCCCCTCGATGGCGATCGACGCACAGGGGCAGAAGCTCAACGTCAACGCCGACACGGCCGCCACCGCCGTGGCCGCGGCGATCGGCGCCGAGAAGCTCGTGGTGCTCTCCGACATCCCGGGCGTGCTGCTCGACGTCGACGACCCCGAGAGCCTCGTCCACTCGCTCTCCGCGGCCGAGGCCCGGCGGCTGATCGCGAACGGCACGATCGCCGGAGGCATGATCCCCAAGATCGAGGGCTGCCTCGACACGCTCGAGCAGGGCGTGAAGAAGATCCACATCATCGACGGCCGGCTGCGGCACTCGCTGCTGCTCGAGATCTACACCACCAGCGGCGTCGGCACGGAACTGGTCCGCGACGACTGCGTCGCCGCGCCCACCCTCGAAACGGCCGCCGCCGCACGGTAGCCCAGCCCCGGAGGTCCATCTCATGGCCACGATCGACGCAGCCCCAGATAGGAACGCCTCCGCTTCGATCGGCGACAAGACCCGGGCGGTGATCGATACATTCGACCGCTACGTCGTGCCGAACTACAGGCGGTTCCAGGTGTGCCTGGTGCGGGGCGAGGGCTCGCGGGTCTGGGACGCCGAGGGCGCCGAATACCTCGATCTCTTTCCCGGCTGGGGCTGCAACCTGCTCGGCCACTGCCCGGAGCCGGTCGTGCGGGCCGTGCAGGAGCAGGTGGCGCGGCTGATCCACGTGCCCAACACGTGGTACACCGAGCCGCAGGGGGAGTGGGCCCGGCTGCTCTCCGAGCGGTCGTTCGGCGGTCAGGCTTTCTTCTGCAGTTCGGGCACCGAGGCGAACGAGGCGGCGATCAAGCTCGTCCGGCTCCGCACCGACGGCAAGCGTTACAAGATCATCACCTTCCAGGGCGGCTTCCACGGCCGCACGATGGGGAGCGTGTCGGCCACGGCCCAGCCCAAATACCACGAGGGGCTCGGGCCGATGGTGGCCGGCTTCCAATACGCCCCCCACGGCGACCTCGAGGCGGTCGAGAAGCTGGTCGACGAGCACACCGGCGGGATCCTCGTCGAACCGATCCTCGGCGAGGGGGGCGTGGTGCCGGCGCCCGCCGGATTTCTCCAGGGGCTGCGGCGGATCGCCGACGAGCGGGATCTGCTCCTCGTGTTCGACGAGGTGCAGTGCGGCTGCGGCCGCACCGGCAGGTGGTTCGGCCATCAGCACTTCGGCGTCGTGCCCGACGTGATGACGCTCGCCAAGAGCCTCTGCGCCGGCATCGCCGGCGGCGCCATGCTGACGACGGTCGAACTCGCCAAGCACCTCCGGCCCGGCATGCACGCCGCCACGTTCGGCGGCAATCCCGTGGCCGCGGCGGCCGGCGTGGCCGCGATCCGGATGATCGACGACGAGGGCCTGCTCGGCCACGTCGACCGCGCCGCGGCGCTCTTCCGCGAGCGGCTCACCGCGTTCAAGGATCGCTGCGACGCCGTCGTCGACGTGCGGGTGATCGGGATGATGATCGGCGTCGAACTCTCGATCGACGGGGCCGCCGTCGTGCAGGCGTGCCTCGACCGCAACCTGCTCGTCAACTGCACGCAGGGACGCGTGATCCGGCTCCTGCCGGCGATGAACATCTCCGAGGCCGACGTCGTCGAGGGCTGCGACAAGCTCTCCGACGCCATCCTCGAGGTCGCCTCCCGCGCCTGACCCCGGGCGCCCGTCCCACCTCCGCCCCATGCGGCACATCCTCGTTCCCGAAGACCTCTCCGCCCACGAGATCGAGGCGATCTACGCGATCGCGCACGACCTGGAGACGAAGTACGACGCCGGCCTGCGCGACGCCCTCCTGCCGGGCCGCGTTCTGGCGCTCGTGTTCGAGAAGCCCAGCCTGCGCACGCGGGTCTCGTTCGAGGCGGCGATGGCCCATCTCGGCGGCTCGAGCGTGTTCCTCGGCGAGGACACCGGCTTCTCGTCGTCGCGGGAGAGCGTGGCCGACTTCGGCCGCGTCCTGAGCCAGTATGCCGACGCGATCGTCTGTCGCTCGAAGGCCCACGACACGATCCTCGCCCTCGCCGCCGCCGCCTCGGTCCCGGTGATCAACGGTCTCTCCGACTACACGCACCCCTGCCAGGCGCTCGCCGACGTCTACACGCTCAAAGAGCAGGTCGGCCGCGTGGCGGGCCTCACGTTCACCTTCGTGGGCGACGGCAACAACGTGGCCCGCTCCCTCGCCGTCGTCTGCGGCCTGCTCGGCATGCGGTTCGTGCTCGCCGCGCCGCAGCGCTACCGGTTCGACGACGGCTTCCGGGCCCACCTGAAGGCGCTCCTCCCCACGGCTGAGCTCGTGGAGACCGCCGACCCGGTGGCGGCCGTCAAGGATGCGGCCGTCGTCTACACCGACGTCTGGGCGAGCATGGGCCAGGAAAAGGAGCGCGCCGTGCGGCTCGAGGCCTTCAAGCCCTACCAGGTGAACGCCGCCCTCATGAAGCACTGCCCGCAGGCGTTTTTCATGCACTGCCTCCCCGCCCGCCGCGGCGAGGAGGTGACCGACGAGGTCATCGACGGCCCGCAGAGTCTCGTCGTCGACGAAGCCGCCAACCGGATGCACGTCCAAAAGGGCCTGCTCGCGTGGCTCTTGGCGAAGTAGCGCAGGCTTCAGCCTGTCTGTCCCGTTAGGCAAGCGTCACGCTTACCGGTCAACTAGCCCAACCCGGCGTCGAAGCCGGCGGTACGCTGCTCCATCGCCGAGGGCGATCGCTAGTCCCTTCTCAACTGTGATGGTGCGCTCGGTGTAAGCCGCGTATCTGCCCGTCGGCTCTTCCGCATCGCACCGACCGTCTACGCCGCCTCCCTCATATTCGAGTTGAGGAGGCTTCGGGCCACCCAGTGCCCCGGCCGCCGGCTTTAGCGACCAGCGCAGCCATGGATGGCCCAGCGCCAGTCGCTAGGAGTGAGCGCAGCCCGGAGGGCGCAGCGAACGTCCGGCGACGGGGTCTGGGGGGCCCGAAGCCGGGTTGGGCGAGTCGAGGGCACGACAGGCTGAAGCCTGTCCTACATGGGGGGCACGACAGGCTGAAGCCTGGCCTACTTGGCCGCGGCGAGCTCGGCCTTCTTGCGCTCTTCGACGATTTCCTTCTGCACGTTGCCCGGCGTGGGCTTGTACTTGCTGAACTCCATCGTGAACACGCCCTGCCCCTGCGTCATGCTGCGGAGGTCGGTCGAGTAGCCGAACGTCTCGGCGAGCGGCACCTCGGCCACGATCGTCGAGGTGTTGCCCACCGTCTCGGTCGAGATGATCAGGCCGCGCCGCTTGTTCAATTCGCCGGTCACCGGACCCTGGAAGTCGGCCG
>RGVT01000410.1 GCA_010027105.1 Planctomycetia bacterium | reverse complement strand
GGTGCGCGAGGCCTGCTCCATCTGCTGCCGCACCAGGCGGGTGCGCTCGTGCCACGACGCATCACCCGCCGCGAGGGCGCCGAGGGCGACGACGAGCACGTAGGTGAGCAGGTTCGACCAGGCCTCGGAACCGTAGAACTTGAGCGCCGTGCCGAACGACTTCTTGACCTTCGGCCCGAACCATCCCATCCTCACGCTCCAGATCTCGTCGAGCACGAGATGCGTGAGGAATCCGAGCACGACGGCGCTGGCGATGAAGTAGCGGCGCAGCGGATCCTCCGCGCCGAAGGCGAGGAAGGCGATCTGGCCCGCCACGAGTGCGGCGGGGAGGCTGTGGAACATGCCGCGGTGGACGGCGTGATTCTGCAGGAGCCAGGTGAGGCCGAACCGCACTACCAGGTAGAGCGCCGCCCCGGCGAGGATGATCGCCTCGAACGACAGGCCCGCGTTCTGGAAGCGATGGATCAAGAGCATCGGGATGACCGCCGCGGCGAACCCCACGCTTTCCTTGAGGGGGATGCCGGGGCCGCTGTCGAGGTCGGGCAGCATGCCGGCGACGGCACAGAGTCCGCCCGCCAGGGCGCACGTGGTGGGTGGCATGCCACCCAGGGCCCAGGTGGCGGTGGCGTAGCCGGCGCCGACGAGCGAGGAACCGGCGATATGCACGCGGAACCCGGGCACTCTCTTCTCCCCCTCCAGTCCGATCCCCGCCCGCCGGCAGGCCGACGCCGGCGCACGAGCGTCCGCCGCGGGTCGATCACCGAGGAGTGCCCGCGCAGAGACGGTCGTACGTCTTTGTTTCGGCATCCCTGCGGGCGGGCGTCAGCCCACCCGGCGCACGTGCCCCGCACGACCGTAACCTCAAAGTCGCATCCGGGTTGACCGGGGCCGGGAACAAACCACACGTCCGTCTGGGTAATTCAGGCATTCTGGGGGCTTGGGGGTGGATGAGCCGTCGTGTGGGCGCCCGCCGCGCGATTGCCCTTCGGGCGCCGGGGCTCGATGCCTACACTCCCGCCCCTGTCCACCGCACAGCCCGGAGGCCCACGTGGCGCTCGAAGGATACGACCTCGTGATGCTCGGCATCCTGGCCGTGGCGGCGCTGCTCGGCTACTTCAAGGGGATGGTCTGGCAGCTCGCGTGGATTGCCGGCATCGCGGCCAGTTCGTTCGTGGCCCTGCGCTTCTCGACCCAGCTGGCACCGTTCTTCGGGCAGCAGGCGCCCTGGAACCGGTTCGCGGCGATGCTCGCGCTCTACGCGGCCACGTCGATCGGCGTGTGGCTCGTGTTTCGGGTGATCTCCGGGGCGATCAACGCCATCCATCTCTCGGCGTTCGACCACCAGCTCGGCCTGCTCCTCGGCCTCGCCAAGGGAGCCCTGCTGTGCGTCATCGTCACGTTCTTCGCCGTGACGCTGGCCCCCGCCTACCGCGACCAGATCGTGGCCAGCCGCAGCGGCCGCCTCGTGGCGGAATTGATCGTGAGGGCCGACACCTACCTGCCGAAGGAGCTGCACGACACGGTCGACCCGTTCGTGAGGCAGTTCGAGCAGCAGTTTCAAACGCCGAACGGTGGCGTCGCGCTGCCGGCCGGCGGGAACGCCGTGGCCGGGCAGGTGTCGCCATTCAAGGCCATCCTCGAGGGGGTCACGTCGGCCGCAGCCTGGACCGGGTCGGAGCAGGGGGGCCAGGCGGGTGCGACGGCTCAGCAGGCCGGCGGTGGGTCCGTCGTTGCGGACCAGCACCTGCACGGGAGAACTGGTGACCTTCTCCAGGCTCACCACCCGCAGGGGGCCCGCCCC
>RGVT01000409.1 GCA_010027105.1 Planctomycetia bacterium | reverse complement strand
GGCAGACGATGACACCGACGACGCCCCGACCGAGGACCTGCTCGCCGCTCTGGCCAGCAGCATCGACATGGCAAAGGCCGGTAAGGCGGTGGCCAAGTGAACCGTGTGACGGACGACACCGAGACGTTGGTATTCACGGCCCGTGAGTGCTATGACCGGATGCACGCTATGTGCGTAGCGCTGGAGCACGTCCGGTGACACAGTCGCTGCTTCCCACTTGGGGTGACAGGCTGCTTGCCTGTGCCGTTCTCTTGGGCTGGTTCGGTCTTCTCTGGCTCATGTCACGGCCCCGTCCCTAGTTTCTTGGAACAGGTGTTCCTTGGAACAACCTGCTTGGAACAACCTGCTTGGAACAACCTGCTTGGAACAACCTGCTTGGAACAATCTGCTTGGAACGCTTGAAACAAGCAATCCATACCCGGGTTACAGGCTGGTGCCAGACATCGTCAAGCGTGCCAACAAACCTGCTATCTCTCAAACAGATCGTGTAGTGTTCAAGGCACCTGCTGTGGGGGGAGGTTGGTCCCCGGTCCCTCACAGAGTCAGCCCCCGGTGGTGCGTGTCACCTTCCCCCACAAGGTGATAGCGAGGTCCCCTTTCCCTCGCCTGACGCACCGCCGGGGGCACCCTCGCACCCCTCGCACCCCTCGCAGTGTGCTAGCATCCCTCTGCCAAACACAGCGGGCATCGAAGCGCCGACGTGAACAGCCCTCCGCCCACAGGGGTGGGGGGCTGTTGCGCTTGCAACCCTCACCCGGTCATGCTTCCACGGACATGTCCACCCCGACATGTCCACCCCGACATGTCCACCCCGACATGTCCACCCCGACATGTCGGTAGCGACACGTGTCCCTGTGACGGTGGTCACAGGATGGCTGGTCGCCCATGGCGGCGTTGTGACAACGGTGCACGTGCCCGTAGCCTGGGGCGCATGACCAACCTCACCAGCCCCACCATCCTCCCCGGCCGCACGATGGCCACGAACTTCCCCAGCAACCCCTGCGCCTGGTGCGGCACCACGCCCACCGCCGTCTACGACCGTGACAGTCGCATGTCGGCATGCGACGCCTGCGCCGCCTCGTGGAAGGCCCAGGTGGCCGGTGTGGTGCGCCGCCTGGACGCCCTGCCCCCCGAGCAGCAGCAGGCCGTGGCCCCGCTCGTCACCGCCGACGTGCAGCGTCTCGTGGGCGAGGCTCTCGCCTCCCCCACCGATGCGAGCCAGGCCGCTCGCACCGTGGTGCCGATGCTGCTGGGCATCGTGGGCGCTGCTAAGGCGCTCGCCCCCGCTCCGGTGCTGCAGAACCGGTACCCCGGCAAGTGCACCGACTGCGGGCAGCAGGTGCCCGCCGAGGCAGGCCGTCGTGAGCGTGTCGACGGTGCCTGGATCGTGCGCCACCTGGCCGGTGCCTGCCCTGCGCCCACCGTGACCACGCCCACCGCCACCCTGCCGATCGCTTCCGGCGAGGCCCAGCGGACCATCCGCACCAAGCGCGACGGCAAGTGCCTGTCGTGTGGTGGCAAGGTGCTGGCGGGCAAGGGCTGGGCGATGCAGCACCTGCCCGATGCCCGTGGCTGGGCTGCACTGCACGACGACTGCGCCGACTCGCTCGCCGCTGACCGTGCGGGCCTGCCCCAGGCGCTGCGCCTGCTGGGCGACCGTGTCATCGCCGCCACCGGCACCGACACCCGTGACCATGCCGTGCGCCTCGCCGTCGACTTCATCACCGGCGAGGGTGACGGCGAGCAGTCGACCGTGTTCTTGCGGGTCTGCTGGGGTGCACAGCCCACGGTGGAGACGCACCACGGTGCGCCTGGCAACGTGCACCGCCAC
>RGVT01000408.1 GCA_010027105.1 Planctomycetia bacterium | reverse complement strand
ATCGACGTCGACGTCGATCCGCACCGGCTCGAAGCAGGCCGTGAGCAGGGCGACCGTTTCGGGGGCGGGGAACACCTGCGCGGCGAGCACTCCGGTCGATTCGTGCCCCCCCGACGTGACGATCGCAAGCACGGGGCGCCGGCTGACGGCCGCGGCACGACTGGCGGCGGCGAGCGAGGGATGCCAGGGCACGGCCGCGTCGGCCACGAGCGCCGGGGCTTCGGCAGCCGCGACGGCCGTCGTCACCGCGGCAGCACACAGGCATGCGCACAGCGTGAGCGATCCGCGGATCGACGGCCGTGGGTGGCAGGAAACCGTGGTTGTCACCTCGCAGACCTCCCGGCGATGCAACGGGTCGTTGTCGGGCTCCGCGGGCTTCCGGGGCCGATCCCCGGGCCGGGCGCGCGTGAATGTGTATCGGTCGGAACGGTCGTCCGAATTGCGTGGAACCCGCACCGCGGGAGCCACGGGACGAACGCGGCGGAACCCGTCTTGCCCATGTTCCCGGGCCGGTTTGCCCGTGGCCCTGGAACTCCCCCGGCCCCGCGGCTTGACATCCGCCGCCGGCGGTCGGATACTCCTGGAAGTGGTGAGAGCCACGGTCGAGCGGGAGTCGTTGACGATCCCGCGGAGTGGTGGCTCGGCCGGTGTTGGTTGGACCAGCAACGGCAGGAATTGTTTCCGAGTTGTTCTCAAGAGAACGATTCCCACGGGTGCTCCCGGCCACGCGGTTCGGCAGGCCGTCTGCCTTGCTCGACCGCGGGCCGCAGTAGGGGCGTTTTCGTGGGTCGAGCTTCGGCTCCCTCTGGTTCAGGTTCGTCGTTTCCGAGGCGGATGCTCCCTTCGACGAAGGGCTCGCATGCGGGAGCGGCGTCCGGAGGCGGCCGGCAGTTCCGACATCGTCCGCCGCCGGCGGATGCTGGGTTCGAGTTCCTTTTCGAGAGAGTTCTGATGTCGAAGCGGAGACGGTCGAGGGGCCGGGGATATGGCGGTCCGGGCGGTCCTGGCGGGTTCGGCCAGGGATCTCAGCAGGGCCAGGGTGGCCAGGGCTACGGCGGCGGCGGCTACGGCCGGCGGCGGCGGTTCCGGCGCGGCGGCGGCGGCGGAGGTCCCGCGGGCATGGCCGGAGCCGGGGCCGTCGACATGGAGGGGGAGGGCATGCGGCCGCCCGAACTCGAGCCGGAGGTCGCCGAAAACGGCGAACCGATCCCGCTCGAGTCGGGGCAGGGCGTGCTCGAGATGCACCCCAACGGCTACGGCTTCCTGCGCAGCCCAGAGACGAACTACACCCGCGAGCGCACCGATCCCTTCGTGCCCGGCACGATGGTCGAGCGGTATCGGCTCCGCGAGGGCGCGTTCATCAAGGCGCTCGTCCAGCCGGGCCGCCGGCAGCAGGGTCCGCGGGTGAAGGAGATCCTCGAGGTCGAGGGGATGCCCCCCGACGACTACCCGAACGTGAAGACGTTCGACCAGCTCACGCCGATCAACCCCGAGACGTGGCTCCGGCTCGAAACGGGCCAGCAGCCGCTCACGACCCGCGTCATGGACCTGCTCACCCCGCTCGGCAAGGGGCAGCGGGCCCTGATCGTGGCCCCGCCGCGCACGGGCAAGACCGTGCTCCTCCAGCAGGTGTCGCAGGCCGTCTCGACGAACCACCCGGAGCTGTCGCTCGTGATGCTGCTCGTCGACGAGCGGCCCGAGGAGGTCACCGACATGCGCCGCACCGTGAAGGGGGAGGTGCTCGCGAGCAGTCTCGACTGCGACGTGGAGAGCCACGTGCGGCTCTCGCAGCTGGTCATCGAGCGGTGCAAACGGATGGCCGAGACGGGCAAGG
>RGVT01000407.1 GCA_010027105.1 Planctomycetia bacterium | reverse complement strand
TCCATCGTGTCGGCGACGGTGAGCTGCGCCCCCGGCACCTGGTCGAGCACCGAGAGCTGCGTCGTCGGAGACGAGTTGCCCAGAAACACGAACTTCGCCTCCTTGTGGCCGCCGTTGAGCTTCGGCTTGAACTCTCCGAACACGTTGAGATGCACCTCGAGCGTCTCGCGGTCGTTCATGTTGGGCAGGTAGCGGCCCCGCCAGCGGAACGTCTTGCCGCCGGGAATCACCTCGATGCCCGAGGTGTCGATGCCGCGGGCCGCCAAAAACCGGGTGTGCGCCTGCGGCCAATCCTCCCCGACCGTGCCGAGCATCTTCACGGGCGAAAAGAAGCTTGCCGCGTAGGAAAAGAAGACGCACGAGCCGCCGAGCACGTCGTCGCGCTTCGCGGTAGGGGTCTCGACGCAATCGAGGGCGACGCTTCCGACGACGAGCAGCGGCATGGCGGGCTTTCCAAAACGAGGGGAGATGAGCGACGATTATCGCCGGAAACCCACGACTGCCTATCCCTCCCCCGTCACGGAGCCCCGCCCATGCGACTCGTCCTCCTCGGCTCGCTGATCGTGCAGACCGCGCTCGTCGCGGCCGTCCGCGGCGACGACTGGCCGCAGTGGATGGGGCCGCGCCGTGACAACGAGTGGCGCGAGGACGGCATTCTCGACACCTTTCCGGCGGAGGGCCCGCGGGTGCTCTGGCGGACGCCGATCGCCGGGGGCTACGCCGGGCCGGCCGTCGCGGGCGGCCGGATCTTCGTCACCGATTACGCCACCGAGGCCGACGTCAAGGTGGCGAACTTCGAGCGGAAGACGTCGACGGGCACCGAGCGCGTGCTGTGTCTCGACGAGACGACGGGAAAGATCCTCTGGAAGCACGAGTATCCGGTCACCTACACGATCGCCTATCCGGCCGGGCCGCGGTGCACGCCGACGGTCGACGGCGAGCGCGTCTACACGCTGGGCGCCGAGGGGGATCTCTTCTGCTTCGAGGCAGCGACCGGGAACATTCTCTGGTCGCGCGACTTGAAGAAGGACTATGCCACGAAGGCCGCGCTCTGGGGCTGGGCGAGCCACCCGCTCGTCGACGGCGGCAAGCTCATGTGCATCGCCGGCACCGACACCGCCCACGCCGTGGCCCTCGACACTCGGACGGGCAAGGAGATTTGGCGGGCGGGCAAGGCACCCGAGCAGGGCTACGTGCCGCCGTCGATCATCGAGGCCGCGGGCGTGCGGCAGCTCATCCTCGTGAAGCCCGACGGCGTCTACGCGGTGGATCCTGAAACGGGCAAACTGCTCTGGGAAACCCCTTACAACGCCGACAACGGCTCGATCATCATGACGCCCGTGCGGATCGGCGAGCACCTCTACATCGGCGGCTATCAGAACAAGAACCTGCTCCTGAAGCTGAAGGGCGACACCCCCGGCGTCGACGTGGTCTGGCGCAACAAGCCCAAGCAGGGAATCTCGGCGGTGAACGTGCAGCCGTTCGTGGCCGACGGCCTGGTCTACGGATTCCACGAGAGCGGCGAGTTGCGGGCGCTGCGGATTCCCGAGGGCGACTTCGCCTGGCGTGGCGGCGGCCCGCTGGGCGAGCGGCCGCAGGGCTCGGGCACCGCGTTCATCACGCGGCATGGCGACCGCTTTTTCCTGTTCACCGAGGCGGGCGACCTCGTGATCGCGAAACTCACCCCGACCGGCTACGAGGAACTCTCGCGGACGCACCTCATCGAGCCGACGAACGTGGCCTTCGGCCGGCCCGTCGTGTGGTGCCAGCCGGCCTATGCGAACCGGTCGGTCGTCGTCCGCAACGACGCGGAGATCATTCGCGTGTCGCTCGCGAAGTGAG
>RGVT01000406.1 GCA_010027105.1 Planctomycetia bacterium | reverse complement strand
CTCAATGCCGTGGCCGCGACCGACCCGTACTCGCTCTACAACGAGAGCATGGCGACGAACCTCTTCATCGCCGGTATTGCGCGGAGCGGGTCGAGCGGGTCGTACAGCTACAGCGTGATCGGGCCATCGGGCACGACGCCTGCCGGGGCAAGCAGCCCGGGCAATCGGCCGATTACCTTCGTCTCGTGGTTCGACGCGGCCCGGTTCGCCAACTGGATGCAGAACGGGCAGGGTTCGGGCAGCACCGAGACGGGCGCGTACACGCTGAATGGCGCGACCAGCGGCAGCGCCGTGGCGAAGAACGCCGGTGCGACCGTCTTCATCCCGACGGAGAACGAGTGGTACAAGGCGGCGTATTATTCGCCGCCGCTCAACTCGGGATCGGGTGGCTACTACGCATTTGCGACGCAGAGCAACTCAGATCCCGGCAACGTGCTCGGCGGCGGTGCGAATCGGGCGAACTACAACGACGGCGTGTACTCCGTGACGCAGTCGGATCGATTAGAGGGCCTCCAGAACTACCTGACCGACGTCGGGGCGTTCACGGACAGCGCGAGTTTCTACGGCACGTTCGATCAGACCGGGAACGTGTTCCAATGGAACGATTTGGACGGCACCGCCGGCTCGTCCCGCGGGCTCCGGGGCGGCTCCTGGCTCGCAGGCGTTCCCGACAACTTGAGGTCGTCCTTCAGGCTCGAGTTCGCCCCGACGAGCGAGTCCGACTTCATCGGTTTTCGGCTCGCAAGCCCGGTTGCCGTGCCCGAGCCGTCGACGGTCGCCCTCGTCATCAGCGGGATCGCTGCCTGGCTGTGGCGGAGACGCGCGTCGCTGGGGTTGGCGATGTTGCTGCTGGCCGTGTCGGCCTCCGAGTCACGCGCGGTGGAAACGGCCCCCAGCTACGACATCCCCATCTACGTCAAAAACACCCAGCAGCCGAACAACTACTGGATTTATGTGAGTCAGTCAGCGAGTGGGAGCAACGCCGTTCCCTATCTTTTTGACACCGGATCGCCGAACATGTTCACGGTGCAGGGATCGAATACGGCCGTGGCGGCAACCGGCACCTTCAAGTTCGGCGACGGCAGCCTCTTCTACGGTTACTACGTCGCCGGCCAGAGCCTGACGCTGACGGACAGCACTTCGACGGCGATGACGCCGACCGTCCCCAACTTCAATGCGGCGATGGTGGTCGCGATCGATGGCAACACAGTGGACAATAATGCTCTGGCGGACGGAACGTATGGTGATTTCGGCGCCGGCTTCTATGGCACGGCCACCCTGAGCACGCTGCTCACCGCCGTGCCTCTCAGCCCGGGATCAAGGCTCGGATACGTCGTGGATGTGGCGGGAATCACCTCCGGCACGGGCTCCCTGACGCTCGGGCTCACTCCGGAAAAGATCACGGCGATCCAGGGCATGCCCGGTGCGATCCAGATGGCGATGAACCTTTCCGGGCAAAGTATCCAGACGGCCGGAGGCACGACCGCCGGCTATGCCCAGGGCCTCGTCACCAGCACCGTGACGGTCAACACCGATCGCGGCCCTGCTTCGGCCGCGCTGCCCACCGTGTTCGACACCGGCGGCGGGCCGAATGGCGTGATCTACTACAGCGGCAGCAGCGCGGATCCCGGGCTGTTCAGCGGCGTCATCAACAGCGGCTCTTCCGCCCGTTTTTCCCTCGACTATCAAGGGCATGTCTTCGATGCGTGGTCGGGCTCGAGCCCATGGGGCGGAGCGGTGGCGGTCATTCCGAGCATGTCGCCCGACGTGAACCGGGTGAACACCGGCGGCTACCTCTTTCAAAACTACATCGTCATGGTCGATCTGGAGAGCGCGACCCTGACGCTCGCTCCCGTCG
>RGVT01000405.1 GCA_010027105.1 Planctomycetia bacterium | reverse complement strand
AGGCGGCTGGCTCGTGATGACGAAGCCCTGGCCCGGCATGCTCCGCGGCATCTGGGGCGACGACGCGCGGTTCGTGGAGACGTATTGGTCGAGAGTCGCAGGAAAATATCTGGCCGGGGACAACGCTCGGCAGGACAAGGACGGCTACTACTGGATCATGGGCCGCATCGACGACGTGCTCAACGTGGCCGGCCACCGGCTCTCCACGATCGAGATCGAAAGCGCGCTTGTGAGCCACCCGGCTGTGGCCGAGGCGGCGGCGGTGGGTCGGCCGCACGATGTGAAGGGGGAGGCCGTGGCGGTGTTCGTGACGCTCAAATCCGGCGAGCCCGGCGACGCCCTCAAGGACGCCCTCCGCAAGCACGTGCGGCAGCAGATCGGCGCCCTCGCTGCCCCGGACGACATCCACTTCTCCGCGGCCCTCCCGAAGACGCGCAGCGGCAAGATCATGCGGCGCCTGCTCCGCGACATCGCCGCCGGCCGCGAGACCGTGGGCGACACGACCACGCTCGAAGACTACACCGTGCTCGCCAAGCTTCGCGACGACGAATGAAAAACCGGGCCGGCTCGCGCCGGCCCGGTTCACGTTGTTTCTCGACGAAAAGCTCGCTTCAGCCGGCGAGCTTCCCGAGCGTCTCGACCATCGGCGTCACCACCGGGCCGAGCAGTTCCTTCACGCCCGGGATCGCCAGCGCCGTGTCGATCACCTTCTGCAGGAGCCCGAGGTTCTTCGAGACGAACTCGGCGAACGCCGCCTTGTCGTCCCCCTGGAGCTTCTCCGCCTCGCTCTGCACGCCGCTGAGCACGGGGCCGAGCTTCGCAAGCTCCGGGATCGCGGCCCGGGCGGTGTCTTCGTTCGTGACGCCGCCGAGGATCTTCGTGAGGCCGCCGAACAGGTCGGTGGCGTTGACCGCCAGCCGGGCCGCCTCGACGAACGTGGGATCGATCGAGATCGTCTCGGAGACCGCGTCGATCAGCTTCCTGCCCTCGCGCTCGATCACCTCGGTGCGCTCGATCGTGAGCGGTCCCTCCTGCCGCACCTCCTCGATCACCACGCCGCGCGGCTCCTCCATGCGCACGCCGCCGTCGTCGGCCTCCTGGCCGCGGTTCATCAGATACCAGGCGCCGAGGGCCAGGAGCGGCAGCAGCACGAGCGGAACCCAGGCCGGAAAACCGCCGCCCGCCGCGGCGGCCGCGGCCGGCACGGCGGCGGCCAGCGAGCCGAAGTCGCCGAGCGAGAGCCCGGCGGGGAGGGCGCCCCTGATGTTGGCCGCCTGGTCGGCGAACAGCCGCTGCAGCCCGGCGGCGTCGGCCCGCCCGCCCGCGAACTGCTTGGCCACCATGCCCAGCACGATCGGCACGAGGTAGGCGAGCAGGCTGCGGGCCACGCCCGGCTTCATGCCCAGGAACCCGGCGAGCGTCTCCACCATCTTCCCGGTGGCGGTGGTGCCGAACAGCGAGCCGAGGAGGTTGCCCCCCTGGTCGGCCATGCGCGAGGCGTTCGAGCCGCCGAGGAGGCCGGCGAGGTTGCCGAGGGCGCCGAGGTCGAGGCCGCCCAGGGCCGAGGCGAGTTGGCCCGCCCCGTCCTGGCTCGAGGCGAGTTTGGCGAGGCCGCCGAGGATGGCGGGCACCGCCGCCGCCGTGGCGGTGCGGGTCTGGGATTCATCCGCCCCGACGAGTGAGCCGAGGCTGCCGAGCACCTGGCTCGTGAGCTGGTCTTTGACGAGATCGACGATGTTCATGGTCTGCTCCAGAAGTAGATCGCTGAGAAGAACGCCGTGCCGGCCATCCCTGACCCCCCGAAAACGCCCGGTTCAGTCCGTCCGCGCGGCCGGATGGTGATACACCCTGCCCCCCGCC
>RGVT01000404.1 GCA_010027105.1 Planctomycetia bacterium | reverse complement strand
CGACCGCCGCTGGCGGCTCGTGGATCTCGACGGCCGCGTGGTGAACGCCAAGCGCACGGCGGCGTTTCATCCGATCCGGGCCGAGTTCGACCTCACCCACAAGCTCGTCTCGCTCTCGCGCTGGGCAGATCCGCCGTCGGCCGCGGCCGCCACGTTTCCGCTCGTGCCCGGCCGTGAGGGCCCCTGCGAATGGCTCTCGGATGCGCTCGGCCTCGGCGTGCTCTTGCAAGAGCGGCCCGACGGCGGGTTTCCCGACGACCGCGATGCGCCGGGGCCGACGCTCGTCTCGACGGCGAGCCTCGCGGAGGTGGCCCGCTGGTTTGGCTTCGACCTCGCGGAGAGCCGGCGGCGGTTTCGGGCGAACATCGAGATCGGCGGCTGCGACGCCTTCTGGGAAGACACGCTCGCAAGCCCGGCGCGGCCGGGCCTCGCGCCGTCGCTCGCCGACCTCCCCGGCGACATGCCGGCCGATCCGTATGCGACCCTACCGCCCCCCGAGCCCAAGGAGTTCTCGATCGGCGACGCCCGCTTCCGGGCCACGAACGTGTGCAAGCGGTGCGTCGTGCCGAGCCGCGACAGCCGGTCGGGCACCGTCACAGCCCACTTCCGCGACGCGTTCGAAGCCCGGCGGAGCAGGGGCCTGCGGCCGGATGTCGACGCGACCGGGTGGGGGCATCTCTACCGGTTGGGAATCAACACCCAGCTAACCAGCGGCCAGGGAGGCTTCATGCGACATTCGGTTCGCATCGGCGGCCAGTCGCTCTAACGTCGACAAATTCAGCGAACCCCCGCCGCGGAGGTGAAAAAATGTGATTTGGTCCCGCAGCGTCTTGTAGAGCGCAGGATCCGTCATCGCCAGATCGGCGGGCACGTCGTGGCGGACATATCGCACCAGCGCCGCCACGTCTCCCCAACGCTTTTCCTGCAAGCGGATTCCCAGCAATTCAGGTCGTTCGAGCATCTCCCGGGCGATCAATTCTTCTTCACGCGGTGTCATTGTGCGTCGTTCTTTCGATGGCTAATCGTTTTGCTTATCCACACTCACGCTGTCGACGATCTTCAGATAAACGAGATTCTCCAGCGCCTGCCTTCTACCGGGATCGACGAACGTTTCGGCAACACCGCGGACCGCAGCCAGCGCAGTCTGGTATTTGCTGGCGAGAAAAATCACGTCCTCGACGTCTCGAGCATCGCCTCGCACGAGTTTCGAAGCAATAAGATTCTCGACGGGTGGGCGGTAAATCATGAGCCTGCCAATTTTTTCGACAAGCACTGGCTCGAAAGTGCCCACCTGTGTCGGACCTGGTTCCACGAGTTGTACATACGGCTTGTCGGGGTCGAGCGTCGTTTTAGGATCGAACGCCAATCCGGCCGCTTCGACTGCCCGCCGCAATTCGAGCAGATCGTAGTCACTGGCCGGTTTCCAGACGTCAAGATCTCTGGAAGTGCGGGCTGCCATGCCGCCGAAGACGCACGCCACCGAGCCGATCAGACAGAGGCGTATTGGCGTGCCCGATCGATCGAGGCAAGCCGCGATATTTTCGAGAGCGGCCAGCCATTGCTCGCGATCAAGACCGGTCGCCATGAAGTTACCGCTTACGTCGAGGGCTAAACACTCCGGTTAGTGTACGTGCGTGCATACTTATGTCAAGGCGAAGGCCGGCGTGCCGAAGAACCGTAGGGCTATGGTCCTGCTTGCCCCTCACCCATGCCCACGCTCGACCGGATCACGCTCTATCCCGTGAAGAGCCTCGACGGGATCGACGTCGAAACTGCCCGCGTGCTCCCCTCGGGCGCCCTGGAGCACGACCGCCGCTGGCGGCTCGTGGATCTCGACGGCCGCGTGGTGAACGCCAAGCGCACGG